>JAYVTD010000373.1:0-21603 GCA_043774765.1 Rhizobacter sp.
CCACCGCCACCACCGGCGGCCCAGACGGCCGCCGTTCCCATCAGCAGGGCGGCAGCCAGAACGATCGAGTTGCTTTTCATCGTCGGCTCTCCTAGGTGCAGCTGATGGTCACGCCATGGTCGTGCGCATCGGTGGTCGAACTCGTCACGCTGACAGTCGTTCTTGCCTTGAGCGCGCGCAATTGCGCGACGGTCAGGGTCACGAAGTGGTTGTGCACGGCGCCACCCTGGATGCCGTAGACCTTGTCGGTCGGCGAATCGAGGTCGGCCGTGGCGATCACCAGAACGTGCCCATGGTTGTCGGCGATCGTGTCGGTACACCCTGCCCCGCTGGGCCCTGGCGAAGGGGCAGGTCCAGATGCCGGGGCGTCGCTGGCGCCCCCACCGCAGGCCTGGAACAACAGCACTACGGTGCTGCCAGCCAGCGCGCCGCAGAAAGTCTTGCGGGTCATCGGTACAGGCATGGGCGTCTCCTGTCGAAGTGGTAGGAGGCCCGCATTCGTGCCTCCAGCCCTGTCTACGCCCCCGCGATCCCGGCTATTCCGTCGATGAGCCACCGCACACTTCAAACAAACGTAACAAAGCCCGCTTGCGCGGGCTTTTCGAAGTGCGTCGTGCCAATCAGCGGGTGAAACCACCCGGGCGCGGGCGTTGCGGCTTGAACGGGCCCTTGCCGGCCGGGCCACCCGGCTTGCGCGGCGCGAAGCCACCGGCCTTGTGGTCGATGCGGCCGGCGCTCGGGGCGCGGTCAAACGGGCTGCGTTGCACGTCTCCGCCCATCGGCGGGCGCGGCTGCTCGAAGCGGTTGCCGTCGCGGTCGCCGAAGTTGCGTTCACCGGCATTGCGGTCGAACGGTGCGCGCTCACGCGGTGCAAAACCTTCGCCCTGGCGCGGCGCGAACGGCTTCTTGCCGAAGCTCTTGGCCGGGCCGTAACCCGGCTTGCCGAACGGCTTGCCGCCGAAGCGGCCGGCCGGCGCGCCTTCACTGCGCATCGCGAACATCTTGGGCTCAGGAGTCTTGGGCTCAAGGCCTTCGATCATCGCGACCGGAATGTTCTGCGTCGTGAACTGCTGGATGCGGCGGATCATGCCGACGTCCATGCGCTCGCCGAGCGTGATCGCCAGGCCGTTGCGGCCGGCACGGCCGGTGCGGCCGATGCGGTGCACGTAGTCTTCTGCCTTCATCGGCAGGCCGTAGTTGATCACGTGGCTGATCGTGGGCACGTCGATGCCCCGCGCGGCCACGTCGGTGGCAACCAGAATCTTCAGTTGCTGGTTGCGCAGGCCTTGCAGCACCCGATTGCGGCGGCCTTGCGGGTGGCCACCGTGCAGCGATGCAACGTGGTGGCCCATGTCGGCCAGGCGATCGGCGAGCCAGTCGGCGTCACGCTGCGTGCTCGTGAACACCAGCGCCTGTTCCATTTCCTTCTGGGTCAGGATGTGGTCGAGGATCGCGTTCTTGTGGTTCACGTTGTCAGCCCAGTGCAGGCGCTGCTCGATGTTCTCGTGCGTGTCGGTGTGCGAAGCGACGTCGATGCGCAACGGGTCCCGCAACAGGTTCTGCGCCAGGCGGCCCACGTGGCCGGCGAAGGTGGCGCTGAACATCAGGGTCTGGCGCGCGGCGGGAATGGCGTCGGAAATCGTGTTGATGTCGTCGATGAAGCCCATGTCGAGCATGCGGTCGGCTTCGTCGAGCACCAGCATCTCGACGTTCTCGAGCACGGCCTTGCCGGTCTGCAGGTGGTCGAGCAGGCGGCCGGGGGTCGAGATCAGGATGTCGAGCGGGCCGCGCAAGGCAGCGATCTGCGCCGGGTAAGGCACACCGCCGACGACGGTCGCCACACGCAGGCCCTGCACGAAGCGGCCGTAGGTGGCAGCGGCCTTGGCCACCTGCATCGCCAGCTCGCGGGTCGGGCACAGCACGAGGATGCGCGGGCCGTAGATCACGCCGCGCTCGCGCTTGACGGTGGTGTCGCTGCGGGCAGCGAGCACACGTTGCAATGCAGGCAGGATGAAGGCTGCGGTCTTGCCGCTGCCGGTGCTGGCCGAGACCATCAGGTCGGTGCCAGCCAGCGCGGGCGGGATCGCCTGCGTCTGCACTTCGGTGGCGGTGTCGTAGCCGGAGGCTGCAACAGCTTTGGTCAGGGCTTCATTCAGGCCCAATGTTTCGAAACTCATGGTCTTCAGATCTCACATTCACGGCGCCGCTGCACGCCACTCGTGGTGGGCGCGCAAACAAAGCGCCTGCCGGCACACCGAGTGCCGACAGATAGGTCGCTGGGGAGAAGGTCCGAACCAGCGCCATGAACTGGGGCTGGACCTCGGGAACAGTCAAAGCGACGGCATCGCCGCCAACCATTCCCGAAAGCTTAGAAAGCTCGTGGGGTTCGAACAAGCCGCACGTCGCGCAGCATGCGCTGCCCGTGGGAAGACTCGATGAGGTCAGAGGGGATGAACGAAACGCCGCGTCAAGAAAGAAATTGCGGCGGAAGTCGGATTCTATGGTGAATCGGGTTTTCCCGCAAGCTGCTCACAACATCACTTGGCCAGCAGGTGCTCGCGGTAGTACGCCAGTTCTTCGATCGACTCGTGGATGTCGGCCAGCGCGGTGTGCGCCTGGGCTTTCCTGAAGCCGGCCAGGATCTCGGGCTTCCAGCGCTTGGCCAGTTCCTTCAGCGTGCTCACGTCGAGGTTGCGGTAGTGGAAGAAAGCTTCGAGCTTGGGCATGTAGTTCGCGAGAAAACGCCGGTCCTGGCAGATGCTGTTGCCGCACATCGGCGAGCTGCTCTTGGGAACGTAGCGCTTCAGGAACTCGATCACCTGCGCTTCGGCCGAAGCTTCGTCGACGGTCGAGGCCTTGACGCGGTCGATCAGCCCGCTCTTGCCGTGCGTGCCCTTGTTCCACGCGTCCATTGCGTCGAGCGCGGCGTCACTCTGGTGCACGGCGAACACCGGGCCCTCGGTGCGGTGGTTCAGGTTCGGGTCGGTCACCACGACGGCAATCTCGATGATGCGGTCGGTTTCGGGGTACAGGCCGGTCATCTCGAGGTCGATCCACACAAGGTTCTGGTCGCTGCTGGTCAGAAGGATGCTGGCGTTGTTGCTGTCGGTCATGGGTTTTCTCCTGGCAAGGATTCTCGCAGCCCCCCGCGGTCGGCCAGGCAAGTCGCCCTACACTTCGGCCCATGCAAACATCCACTTTGACTCTCGTGTTCGCCGCGGCACTTCTGGTGTCGCTGTGCGTCAAGTTCTGGCTCGCGACGCGGCAGATGCGCCACGTGGCTGCGCACCGCGGCGCCGTGCCGGCTGCGTTCGCTGCGACCATCACGCCGGCAGCGCACCAGCATGCCGCCGACTACACGCTCGCCAAGAGCCGATTCGGCTTGTTGACGATGGCCTTCAGCGCGGCCGTGCTGCTGGGCTGGACGCTGCTCGGCGGCATCGACACCCTGAACGCTGCACTGCGCGACGCCGTGCAGCCGCGCTGGGGCGACATGGCCTACCAGCTTGCGCTGTTCGCCTGCTTCGCGCTGATCAGCGGCGTGCTCGACCTGCCTTTCGAGCTCTACAGCACCTTCCGCATCGAGCAGCAGTTCGGCTTCAACCGCATGACCTGGAAGCTGTACGTGGCCGACATGCTCAAGGGCGTGTTCGTCGGCGCGCTGATCGGCCTGCCGATCGCCGCGCTAATGTTGTGGATCATGGGTGCGGCCGGTGGCCTGTGGTGGCTGTGGGCCTGGGGCGCGTGGATGGGTTTCAACCTGCTCGTGCTGGTGCTGTACCCGACCGTCATCGCGCCGCTGTTCAACAAGTTCGAGCCGCTCGCCGATGAGTCGCTCAAGGCGCGCGTGCAGGCGCTGATGGCACGCTGCGGCTTCGCGGCGAAAGGCCTGTTCGTGATGGACGGCAGCAAACGTTCGGCCCACGCCAACGCGTATTTCACCGGCTTCGGCGCGTCCAAACGTGTGGTCTTCTTCGACACGCTGCTGAACAAACTCTCGCCGAGTGAAGTGGAAGCGGTACTCGCCCACGAACTCGGCCACTTCAAGCACAAACACGTGATCAAGCGCACCGCTTCGATGTTCGCGATCAGCTTGGCGGGTTTTGCCTTGCTCGGCTGGCTGTCGACGCAAGTCTGGTTCTACACCGGGCTCGGTGTGCAGCCCTCGGTGGGTGTGCCGAACGACGCGGTTGCGCTGCTGCTGTTCGTGCTGGTCACGCCCGTGTTCGGCTACTTCGTCTCGCCACTGCTCGCCCAGCTGTCGCGCCGGCAAGAGTTCGAAGCCGATGCTTATGCCTGCAAACAGGCCAGCGGCGGCGACCTCGCCAGCGCGTTGCTGAAGCTGCACGAAGACAACGCCTCGACGCTGACACCCGACCCGGTCTACGTTCGCTTTTACTACTCGCACCCACCTGCTTCGGAGCGCCTGGCCGCGCTGGCGCGAGCCTCCGTGCCCCAACCCGCCTGACACCATGGCCCACTTGCTGCACCAGAAATGCCAGGCGCTCGCCGGCGCTGCGCCGATGAGCGATGCCGCCGTCCACGACCACCTCGCGCAGGTCAGCGGCTGGCACCTGAAAGACGGCTCGATCGAGAAGACCTTCTCGTTCAAGAACTACTACGAAACGATCGCGTTCGTGAACGCGCTCGCCTGGATCTGCAACACCGAAGACCACCACCCCGACCTGGCCGTGAGCTTCAGCCGCTGCGCGGTGCGCTTCAACACCCATTCGGTCGGTGGCATCTCGATCAACGACTTCATTTGCGCGGCGAAAACCGACGCGCTGGTGGCTTTCATTGCATGAGCCTGCGCCGGTGACCCGACGTTGAGCAAATACGTCACGCTCGACCTGGGCCTGGTGGTCGCAGGCCACGGCCGCCACTACATCGTCGAAGACACCAAGGGTGTTCGCCTTTTCTGCCACCCGCGCAGCAAGGGACGTGGCAAGAGCGGCGACTGCGTCGTCGGCGACCGCGTGCGCTGGCAGGTGTCGGGCGACGAAGGTGTGATCGAGGCCGTCGAGCCGCGCCGCAACCTGCTCTTCCGCCAGGACGAATGGAAGACCAAGTCGTTCGCGGCCAACCTCGACCAGTTGCTGATCCTGGTCGCGGCCGAGCCGGTGTTCAGCGAATCACAACTCGCCCGCGCGCTGATCGCGGCCGAGAGCGCCGGCATCCCCGCGCGCATCGTGCTCAACAAGGCCGACCTGTCGACGATCACCGCGGCGCGAACCCGGCTTGCGCCCTACGCTGCGATGGGCATCGACGTGCTGGAGATGGCGCTGAAGACCCGCCCAGACGAAGCCCGCACCCTGCTCGACCCGCTGCTCGAAGGCCGCGCCACGCTCGTGCTCGGGCCCAGCGGCACCGGCAAGAGCACCCTGATCAACCTGCTCGCGCCCGACGCCAAGGCGCAGGTCGGCGAGATCTCGCAGGCCCTGAACTCCGGCCGCCACACGACGACGAGCACGCAGTGGTACTGGATCAACGCTGCACGCCGCACCGCACTGATCGACTCGCCGGGTTTTCAGGAATTCGGCTTGCGCCAGATCGACGCGAACCAGTTGTCGGGCCTGATGCCCGACCTGCGCGCCCACGCCGACCAGTGCAAGTTCTACAACTGCAGCCACTTGCACGAACCGGGCTGCGGCGTTCGCGCGGCGCTGGAGCGTGGCGAGATCAGCGAGTCGCGCTACCGGATCTACGGCGAGATATTGAGCGAACTGGTGCAGCGGCGCTGAAGCGCTGGATCAACCGACCAGGTTGGCCAGCGACAACAAGGCCAGCAGCAGCATCCACAAGACCACCGAGCGCCACACCAGGCCGACGACGCTGCGCAGATGCCCCGGCTCGGGCGGCAGCCCCGGCGTCGAGCCTTCGGCGAACACGGCTTCGGATGCGGCGCCGGCTTCGAAGGTCTTGGACCGGTCGGGCGTGACGCCGGGCGCGGCGGCGCCACCGAGTTGCACCCCCACGGCGCCGGCGGCGGCGGCCAGGATGATGCCTTCGTTCGGGTGTTTCCACAGCCCCGCATCGCGGCGCCAGCAGGTCACCGCTTCTTCGAAGTTGCCGACCACCGCGAAGCCGAACGCCGTGAGCCGCGCCGGCACGTGGTCGAGCAGGTTGAACAGCCGCTGCGACAGGTTCATCAGCCGTTCGTTCACGGCCGCGTCGATGGTGCGGCTCTTGAACGCCCAGTAGCGGCTCGCGTACTCGGCCATCCGGTACAACACCGCGCCGGCCGGGCCGAGCCCGAACGACGACAGCAGCACGAACCAGAAGAACACGCCGAAGACGTGGCGGTGCGCGGCCAGCAGCGAATGTTCGATCACGTGGCGCAGCAGCTCGGTGCGCGGCAACTCGCTCGCGTCGAGGTGGCGCCACTCCGTCAGCAGGCGGCGTGCTTCGGCTTCGTCACCGCGGTCGAGCGCGTCGCGGATGTCGGTGTAGTAGTGGCTGAATTGGCGAAAGCCGAGCGTGACGTAGAGCACCGCCACGTTCCACAGCAATGCGAGCAACAGGCTGAATTGCCCGATGCCGGCGTAGATACCCCAGGCGAGCAAGGCAGGCACGACCGTCGTGATGCTCCAGACGACCCAGGCGTGGTGGTCGCGCCCGGCGTCGAAGTTGCGGCCGGTCCAGCGCAGCCATCCGGTCAGCGCGTCGTGCACCACGTTGCCGCGCGGCAAGGGCTTGAGCTGCTCGATCAGCAGCGCGAACAGGACGGCGAAGAAACTCATGCGCCGCAATGATACCGACGGGGTTCGCTCGTTCGCCTTCAGGCCGAGAGGAAGCGGTACAGATTGCGCAACATCGCGGCCGTCGCGCCCCAGACGAAGTAGCGGCGCGGCTCACCCCGTTCGTCGACCCCCTGCCAGGGCATCGACAGGAACTCGCGCCGAACGTCGCCCACGTCGATCGAATGGCGCTGGTGGTGGGCCGGGTTCATCAGGAACGAGAGCGGCACCTCGAACACCTCGGCCACCTCGAACGGATCGGCCTGCAATGTAAAGCCGGGGCGCACGAAGGCGACCACCGGGGTCACGATGAACCCGGTTCCGGTCGTGTAGGTGGGCATCGTGCCCAACACGTCGACGAACGACGACGCGAGGCCGATCTCTTCGTGCGCTTCGCGCAGCGCGGTAGCGGTGGCATCAAGGTCTTCCGGCTCGGCGCGGCCGCCGGGGAAACTGATCTGGCCGGGGTGGTCGGTCAGGTGGTCGGTGCGCTGCGTCAGCAGCACGGTGATTTCGTCGCGCGGCACAAGCGCGATCAGCACCGAAGCGTGGGCGGGTGCGCGCTCGACGAAGCGGGGTTCCGACTTGGTCTCCGGCGACCAGACCGGCGGCGCGAAGAACCGCTGGCGCAGAGAATCGCTCAGCAGCAAACCCGCGGCCACCGGCGGCAGGTGATCGTCCACGCCGAGCACGGCGAGTTTCTGCGGGTCGAAGCTGAGAGCCATCGGGATTCCAGAATGAAGAAGGCCGCCCACGAGGGCGGCCAATCTTGTCTCGGCCAGTTTTTGCGGCGGCTGGCTTCGCCAGGTCGCCGCGAAAGTTGGCTCGCCCTTGTCAGGGCAACAACCGGCCGGCGGCCGGTTGCACTGACTTCGTCAGGCCAACTTCTCTTTGATACGCGCCGACTTGCCCGAACGGCTGCGCAGGTAGTACAGCTTGGCACGGCGCACATCGCCGCGGCGCTTGACTTCGATCGACGAGATCAGCGGGCTGTAGAGCTGGAACGTGCGCTCCACGCCCTCGCCGCTGGAGATCTTGCGAACGATGAAGCTCGAGTTCAGGCTGCGGTTGCGCTTGGCAATCACCACGCCTTCGAAAGCCTGAACCCGCTTGCGCGTGCCTTCGACCACGTTGACGCTGACGATCACGGTATCGCCAGGAGCGAAAACGGGAATGGTTTTGTTGAGCCGGGCGATTTCTTCGTGCTCGAGGGTCTGGATCAGATCCATGGTTTTCTCCAAGTGATCTTGCCGGCGCGTGGTTTGGAATTGGGTGGGGCGGTGGCCAAAAAGCCTGTGCCCCTGCGCAGCAGAGGATCGAAAAGCCTTTGATTATAGCCTGAGCGAGGCCAGATAGCGCTCGTCGGCCGGCGTCAGGCGGCCAGCGGCCCGGGCAGCGGCCAGCAGGTCGGGGCGTCGACGGGCTGTGAGCTCCAGCGACTGCTCACGGCGCCAGCGGGCGATGTCCTTGTGGTGGCCCGACATCAGCACGGCCGGCACCGCCGCTTCGCCCTCATCACCGGGCAGCAGTTCCGGTCGGCTGTAGTGCGGGCAGTCGAGCAGGCCGTCTTCAAAGCTGTCCTGCTGGTGCGACTGCGCGTCACCGAGCACACCGTCCTGCAGCCGCGCCACCGCGTCGAGCAAGGCCAGCGCCGGGATCTCGCCACCAGAGAGCACGAAGTCACCCAGGCTCAGCTCCATCGTCACGTGGCGGTCGATGAAACGCTGGTCGATGCCTTCGTAGCGTCCGCACAGGAAGATCGCCCCCGAGCCGCTCGCGAACTCGCGCACCACGGCCTGGTCGATGCGCCGGCCGGTCGGCGTGAAGTGCACCAGCGGCGCCGTCTGCGCGTCTTGCCGCGCAATGCGCGCGGCGAGCAGCGCACGCTCCAGCGGCTCGGCCAGCATGACCATGCCAGGCCCGCCGCCGTAGGGCCGGTCGTCGACGCGGCGGTAGTTGTTGTCGGCGAAGTCGCGCAGCGGCCAGAGCTTCACGTCAACCTGGCCCGACTCGAACGCCCGCCGCGTGACGCCGTGCACCAGGTGCGGCGCGAACAACTCGGGGAACAGCGTGACGATGTCGAAGCGCATGGGTGGGCCGCAGCGCCGGGTCAGAAGTCCAGACCCCAATCGACGCTGATCAGGCGCTGCTCCAGGCTCACGTCGTCGATGTAGGCCGCCACGAAAGGAATCAGCCTTTCGCCCGCTTCGTCGACCACGCCTTCAGCCGCCACGCGCAACACGCTGTGCGGCCCGGTATCGATCAGACCGGTCACCGTTCCGAGTTGTTCGCCCTGGCGGTTGACGACGTTCAGGTCGATCAGGTCGATCCAGTAGTACTCGTCGGCGCCAGCGGCAGGAAAGCTCGAGCGGCCTATGAAGACACGCACGCCGCGCAGCGCTTCGGCCGCATCACGGTCGGGCACTTCCTGCGCCAAGGCAACGACCACTTCGCCGTGTTCCTTGACCTGGGTGATCCGCAGCAGGGGCGGGAGCGGCTTCGCGACCGTGGCCGGGCGCACCACACCGATCTTTTCGGAAGGTTTGAGAAACCAGCGGCGCGAAGAAAACAGCGCCTGCGGGTCGGACGCGAAAGGCTTGACCTTGATCCAGCCCTTCAGCCCCCACGCATCGACAACGATACCCACCTCGACAGCGTCTTCGGGCCAGCCCGTTTCCGCAGCGAGGGTCGGCGCGGCAGCACTCATGAAAGCGAGTGCGCAGCCGCGCCTGACAGTCTGGAAATCAGACCGCGGCCTTGGCCTGTGCGACCAGGCGCTCGACCGTGGGCGACAGCTGGGCGCCGGTGGCGGTCCAGTGTTCGATGCGGTCGAAAGCCACGCGCAGCGGCTGTTCGCCACCCGACGCGACGGGGTTGTAAAAACCCACACGCTCGATGAAGCGGCCGTCGCGGCGGGTGCGCGAGTCGGCAACGACGATGTTGAAAAACGGGCGCTTCTTGGCACCACCTCGTGCGAGTCGGATCACGACCATGACTGTTCCTTCAGAATGTTCAATCTTCCACCGCACCAGGACATCGCACCGGTCAGGGTGCGCAGCCGCACCGGACAAGGTGCGCAGGTAAGGCAGATCGGGAGCCACCGGAGCCTTCACACCTTGCGGTGCGCAGCCTCCGGCAGCACGTGCTGTCCCTCGTTGCCGTAGATACACCGGCGCTTCTCACCCGGCCAGCAACGAAACCGCGCATTATAAACTCAGACGATCAACCCATGGGAAACGACATGACCGCCGCTTTGCTGCTGATCCGCCCCAGCACCCCCGCCGACCTGCCCGCCATCACCGCCATCTACGGCTGGAATGTGCTGAACGGCACTGGCACGTTCGAGCTCGAGGCCCCCGACGAGCCCGAGATGGCGCGCCGCCGCGATGACGTGCTCTCCAAGGGCCTGCCCTGGCTCGTGGCCGAACGCGGCGGCATGGTGCTGGGCTACGCCTACGCCAACCACTTCCGGCCGCGCCGCGCGTATCGCTTCTGCCTCGAAGACTCGGTCTACCTCGCGGCCGACGCGAAAGGCCAGGGCCTCGGGCGTTTGCTGCTGGCCGAGCTCCTGGCGCGCTGCGAAGCAGCCGGTGCGCGGCAGATGCTCGCGGTGATCGGCGATTCGGCCAACCTCGGCTCCATCGGGGTGCACCGCACGCTCGGTTTCGAGCCCATCGGCGTGATGAAAGCGGCCGGCTGGAAGTTCGAGCGCTGGCTCGACGTGGTGCTGATGCAAAAAAGCCTGGGCCAGGGCGCCGAGACCACGCCGATGGACGCCGCGTGAGCGTGCCACGCGGGTACAAGTCGAAGACGCTGGCGACCTGGATCGCGGTCGGCGGCGGCTGTTTCGGTCTGCACCGTTTTTACCTGCACGGGCCGAAGGACATCCTGGGCTGGCTCGTCGTGGCGCCCACGCTGGCCGGTCTGTACGGCGTGCAGCGCATGCGCCACCTGGGCGTCGACGATCACCTGGCCTGGGCCCTGATTCCGCTGCTCGGGCTGACATTGAGCATCGCGATGGTCAGCGCCCTCGTGCTCGGCCTCACCTCCGATGAAAAATGGCAGGCCCGTTTCAACCCGAGCGGCCCGGTGCAAGCCACCGGCTGGATCGTGGTCATCGGCGTGATCACCGCGCTGAGCCTGGGCGCGGGCGTGTTGATGGCCACGATCGCGTTCAGCGCACAGCGCTATTTCGAGTACCAGGCCGAACCGCCCGGTGGGCCCGGGAAGTGATCAGACGAACAGCCGCAGGCTGACCCAGTAGAACACCCCGGCGACGAAGGCCGAGGCCGGGATCGTGAAGATCCACGCCCACACGATGTTGCCGGCCACGCCCCAGCGCACCGCCGAGGCCCGCCGCACCGAGCCCACACCGACGATCGCGCCGGTGATGGTGTGGTTGGTCGACACCGGCACGCCCAGCGCAGTGGCAAGGAACAGCGTGATCGCGCCACCGGTTTCGGCGCAGAACCCACCCACTGGTTTGAGCTTGGTGATCTTCTGTCCCATCGTCTTGACGATGCGCCAGCCGCCGAACATGGTGCCCAGGCCGATGGCGATGTAGCAGCTCCAGATGACCCAGCCCGGGGGCATCGCGTCGGTGACCGGCGTGTAGCCGGTGGCGATCAGCAGCATCCAGATGATGCCGATGGTTTTTTGTGCGTCGTTGCCGCCGTGGCCCAGGCTGTACAGGCCGGCCGAGACGAGCTGCAGGCGCCGGAACAGGTTGTCCACCCGCAGCGGCGAAGAGCGCCGGCACAGGTGCGCGACCACGACCATCAGGATCGAACCGAGCAGGAAACCGAGCAGCGGCGACAGGAAGATGAACAGCACCGTCTTCCCCACACCCGCGGCAATCAGCGAGCCGGCGCCGGCCTTGGCGATCACCGCGCCGACGATGCCACCGATCAGCGCGTGCGACGAGCTCGACGGAATGCCGTACCACCAGGTCACCACGTTCCAGAAGATCGCGCCGATCAGCGCACCGAATACCACGTGGTGATCGACCACGCCCGGCAGCACGATGCCCTTGCCGACCGTGGCCGCCACGTTCAGGTGAAAGACCGCGATCGCCAGCACGTTGAAGAACGCTGCGAAGATGATCGCCTGCTGCGGCTTGAGCACACCGGTGGAAACGACGGTCGCGATCGCGTTCGCCGCGTCGTGGAAGCCGTTCATGAAGTCGAACGCGATCGCCAGCACGACCAGCATCGCGACGACCCAGAAGGCAGTCTGTACGGAACCCAGGGAACCGAGGCGTCAGTTCAGGAATTTTCGAGGACCACGCCCTCGATCAGGTTCGCCACGTCCTCGCACCGGTCGGAGATCGACTCCAGCAGTTCGTAGATCGCTTTGAGCTTGATCAGCTCGCGCACGTCTTTTTCTTCGCGGAAGAGTTTCGACATGGCCGAGCGCATCACGCGGTCGGCGTCGGACTCGAGCTTGTCGATCTCTTCGCAGGTCTTGATCGCCGCTTCAGCGGTAGCCGGTTGGCTGATCTTGGGCAGCAGCGAAACGGCGTGCTGCACCCGCTCGCAGCACTTGGCGCTCAGGTCGCCGAGGCGCAGCACGTCTTCGGTCATGGCCCGCACGTCATAGAGCGACATGGTTTCGGTCGCGTCCTGGAGCAGGTCGAGGATGTCGTCCATCGCGTTGATCAGGCCGTGGATCTGTTCGCGGTCGATCGGCGTGATGAAGGTCTTGTGCAGCAGCCGGTTCACTTCGGCGGTGATGCGGTCGGCCTGCTTTTCGGCGCGGTCGACCTCGGCCGCGTATTTTTCGCGCAGTTGCAGGTCGGCGTAGTTCTGGATCAGCAGGATGAAAGCGCGCGCGCCTTCGACGATGTAGTTTCCATGCTGGTTGAACAGCTCGAAAAAATTGCCTTCGCGGGGCAGCAGCTTGCCGAACAGCATGGGATTCTCCAGGGGGTGTCATCGAACTGACATCAATTTAACTCGGGAGGAGTGTAAGTGGCGGGGCGCGGGCCCCGGCGCATCGCTCAGGCGAATGGCGCGTCGCCCACCGAATGAAAGTACTCGCGCGGGCCGCGAAACGCGGCGAGCCGCGCCAGCAACTCATCGAAGTCGGCCTCGTTGTCGACCGGATTGAAGTCTTCGGTTCCGATGACAAAAACCGGTGCGCCAGCATACGAACGAAAGTAGCTCACGTAGGCCTCGCACAGACGCTGCAGGTAGTCGACCGAGATGCCCAGCTCCATGCCGATCGCGCGCCGCTGGATGCGCTGCAGCAGCGTGGCCGGCGTGGCCTGCAACCAGACCACGAGATCGGGCTCACCGAACTGCCCCGCCACCTGCGCGTGCATCTGGCTGTAGAGACGGTGCTCGTCGTCGCTCAGGGTCAGCCGCGCGAAGAGCGCGTCTTTCGCGAACAGAAAGTCGCTGACCAGCGCGCCTGCGAACATGCCGGGCTGCGCAATGCCCTGCATCTGCTTGACACGCTGGAACAGGAAGTGCAGCTGGGTCTGAAAAGCGTAGCCCGGCATGTCGGCGTAGAAGCGGCCAAGAAACGGGTTCTCTTCGGCCTGCTCCAACAGCAGGTCGGCGCCGAGCTGCACGGCGAGCTTGCGGGCGAGCGAGCTCTTGCCCGCGCCGATCGGGCCTTCGATCGCGATGTGTCGAAAGCGCTGCAGGCCGGCGTTCATCAGCTGCGAAAGATGAAGTACACCGCGCCGACCATGCACAGCCCGGCCCACACGAAATCAAACTTGAAAGGCTGGTTCATGTAGACCATCGCGAACGGCACGAACACCGCGAGCGTGATCACTTCCTGAGTGATCTTGAGTTGCGCCAGCGTGAAACCGCCGGCATAACCGATGCGGTTGCCGGGCACCTGCAGCAGGTACTCGAAGAGCGCGATGCCCCAGCTGACCAGCGCGGCCGTGTACCAGGGCTTGTCGGCCAGGTTCTTCAGGTGGCCGTACCACGCGAAGGTCATGAAGACGTTCGACGCCGCGAGCAGCAGCATTGTCTGAAGCGAGACCGGAATGGAATTCATCGTGGCAGTTTATCGGCGCGCTGGCCGGCCACGCGCAAGAGCAGATCTCGCGCGCGGCCGAAGCCGGGCACCAGGCGCTCGGGCGCAATCTCTGCCAGCGGCCGCACGACGAAGGCGCGCTCATGCAAGCGTGGGTGCGGCACCGTCAGCGTGGTGCTGTGGATGTGCTGGTCCGCGTAGAGCAGCAAATCGAGGTCGAGCGTGCGCGGCGCGTTGTGGTACGGGCGCTCGCGGCCATGGGCTTGTTCGATGCGCTGCAATTCGGCCAGCAGCGTGTGTGGGTCGAGCTGGGTGTCGAGCCACGCCACGGCGTTCAGGTAGTCGGGCCCGCTGGAATCGACCGGCGCGCTGCGGTAGATCGACGAACTATTGCGCAGCACGGTGTGCGGCAGCAGCGCCAGCTCAGTCAGCGCCGCCTGGAGCGTGGCGCGGGCATCGCCGAGATTGGCGCCCAGGCCGATGAAGGCCGGCACCAGCGGCACGCCGTCAATCGTCGATGGCAGCATAAACGAGCTGCCTGAACAGCTCGCGCACTTCGTCGAACTGGCCCGGCGCCTGCACCATGACCATCGCGAACAGCGCTTCCTGCGGGTCGACGAAAAACGCCGTGCCTGCCGCGCCGCTCCAGCCGTAGGTGCCGATCGAGCCGGGTTCGGTGTGCTCGCCGAGCGCGGTCTTCACGGCGAAGCCCAAGCCGAAGCCGTGACCTCGCGGCAGCACGTCGCCCGAGCGTGGCAGCGGCCCCAGGTGGTCGGCCGTCATGAACTCGACCGTCTTGCGGCCGAGCAGCCGCAAGCCGTCGAGCGTGCCGCCGCCCAGCAGCATGCGCAGGAAGCGCGCGTAGTCGGCGGTGGTCGACATCAACCCACCCCCGCCCCCTTCGAGCAGGGCCGGCGCCCGGGCATCGAAGGTCGCAACCGGCACGCCGGTGTCGGGGTTGATCGCAAACGGCTCGGCAATGCGCTCGTGCTTTGATTCCGGCACCGCGAAGCCGGTGTCGGCCATGCCCAGCGGCTCGAAGATCGTGCTGCGCAGATGGTCGCCCAGGCTCTGGCCACTGACCACTTCGACCAGGCGGCCGAGCACGTCGGTGGCACGGCTGTACTCCCACACGCTGCCGGGTTCGTGCATCAGCGGGATCTGCGCGATCGCCGCGCAAAGCTGCGCACCGGTGCGGTCGCGCGCGAACAATTTCGCTTCGGAGTAACGCAGCCGCACTGCCGAAGGTTCGAGGAATTCGTAGGTCAGGCCGGCGGTGTGGCGCAACAGGTCGTGCACCGTCATCGGCCGGTTAGGTGCCTTCAGTTCGAGCTGGCCGTCGCGTTCTACGCCGACCCGCGCGCGCACGAACTCGGGCAGGTAGCGCGCCACCGGGTCGCGCAGCAGCAGGCGCCCCTGTTCGGCCAGCAGCATCGTCGCCACTGACACGACGGGCTTGGTCATCGAGTAGATGCGGAAGATCGCGTCGCTGCGCATCGGCCCGCCGCGCACCGGGTCGAGCTGGCCGGCGCTGTCGAAGCAGCCGACCGCGCCACGCCGATGGATCATCCATTGCGCGCCCGGCAACCGGCCCCGCTCGACGAGGCCGGTGAACGAACTGCGCAAGCGCTCGAGCGCTTCACGGTTCAGGCCGGCGGCTTCGAGCGCCTTCACAACGATCTCTTAGGCGTCGCTCGCCGGTGCCGCGGGCAAGGCGGCTTCGCCCTCACCGGAACCACCGGCGGGCTTGCGGCGCCGCCGGCGGCGCTTGCGGGCGGGGTCGGCTTCGGAAGTCGCCGCGTCCGACGTGGCCGGGTCGTCGCTGGAAGCAACAGCCGCTCGCGGCGCACTGCGCACACGCCGCACCGGCTCCTGGCTGCGCGCTGCATCGAGCAGCGCACGCCGGCCGTTTTCGTCGGCGAGCGAGAAGTCTTCCCACCAGTTGGCGAGCTCGCCTTCCACTTCGCCGGCATCGCCGCGCAAACGCAGGAAGTCGAAGCCGGCGCGAAAGCGTGGCTGCTCGACCAGCGTCATCACGCTGCTGCCGGTGCGGCGCTCGAAGCGCGGCTGCATCAGCCAGATCTCACGCATGTCGGCGGCCAACTTGCCACGGCCCGAGATGTCGCCGATGCGCGCGTCGAACACCGTGTCGACGGCCTGCTGCAAAGCCGGGAACGACGCTTCGCCCTGGGCCTTGAGCTTGCTCCAGCCACTCAGCACTTCGTGCCACAACATGCAGGCAAGCATGAAGCTCGGCGCCACCGGCTTGCCTTCACCGACACGCCGGTCTGTGTCGGCCAGGGCGAGTTGCACGAACTTTTCGCGGCCGTCGTGGCGCTGCGCTTCGTCGAGCACCACGTCGATCACCGGGAACACGCCGCGGTGCAGGCCCTGCTTCTTCAGCTCTTCGATGCTCGCCAGCGCGTGGCCGGTCTGCAACAGCTTGATCATCTCGTCGAAGGTGCGCGAGGCCGGCACGTTGTCGAGCAGCGCGACCATTTCCTTGATCGGCGCGCGGGTCTTCGGTTCGATCTCGAAGCCGAGCTTGGCCGCAAAACGCACGACACGGATGATGCGCACCGGGTCTTCGCGGTAACGCGCGGCCGGGTCGCCGATCATGCGCAGCAGCTTGCTTCTAACGTCCTTGATGCCGCCGTGGTAGTCGACCACGATCTCGCGCACCGGGTCGTAGTACATCGCGTTGATCGTGAAGTCGCGGCGTGCGGCGTCGTCGATCTGCGGGCCCCAGACGTTGTCGCGCAGCACCCGGCCTTCGGCATCGACCACGTGGCTCCTGCCGGCGAGTTCGCTCTTCGAGGTTTTTTCAACGCCGCTGACCTGGTCGGCTGCGGCCGCTTCGACCATCGCGCGGAAGGTCGAGACCTCGATCACTTCCGACAGGCCGCGGTCCTGGCGCCCGCGTCCGAACACCACATGAACGATGCGAAAGCGCCGGCCGATGATGAAGGCGCGCCGGAACAGGCCCTTGACCTGCTCGGGCGTGGCGTTGGTGGCCACGTCGAAGTCTTTGGGCCGCAAACCGACCAGCAGGTCACGCACCGCGCCACCGACGATGTAGGCCTCGAAGCCGGCGTCGGCCAGCGTGGTCACGACCTTGACGGCACGTTCGTCCACCAGCGACGGGTCGATGCCGTGTTCGCTCTTGGGCACTTCGACGCGCTTGCCCGCAGCCGTCTTGGCGGGGCTGCCGGCGCTGGCTTTCGGCGTTTTGCCCAGCAGCTTGTCGATGAATTTTTTGATCATTCGATTCGGTTCACTCGAACAGTTTCAGGACGCGCCAGCCGCGCTCGATGGCCACGGCTTCGAGCGCAGGTGTCGGATTGGTCGCCACCGCGTCGGTCGCGCGCTCCAGCAGGGCGAGGTCGTTGACCGAATCGCTGTAGGCGCTGATGCGCTGGTAGTCGGCCCAACTGGCACCACGCTGCGCCAGCCACTCTCGCACCCGCTGCACCTTGCCTTCGCGGTAGCTCGGTGTGCCCTCGATACGGCCAGTGATGGTACCCCCCGGGCCGCGTTCGAGCCGCACGGCGATCAGCTCGGCGATGCCCAGCGCCTGCGCGATGGGCGCGGTGATGAAGTCGTTGGTGGCGGTGACGAGCGCGAGTTCGTCGCCTCGGGCCTGATGCGAGCGCACCAGCTGAAGCGCTGCCGGTCGCAGGTTCGGCACGATCACTTCACGCATGAACTGCGCGTGGGCGAGTGCCGCCGCTTCCGGCCCGCGCACACGCAACGGCTCGGTTGCGAAGGCGATGTAGGCATGGATGTCGAGCTCACCGACCTTGTACTGCACATAGAACGCGTCGTTGCGGCGCTTGAACTCGGCGGCGTCGACCCAGCCGAGCCGCAGCATGAACTCGCCCCAGGCGTGGTCGGAATCGAGCGGCAGCAGCGTGTCGTCGAGATCGAACAGGCAGAGGTTGCGCCCCGGCTCCGAACTCACGCGCCGCCCTCTTCGATCAGCATCTGCTTGAGCAGCGGCACGGTGATGGCACGTTTGTTCGCCAGCGCGAACTCATCGAGCCGGTCGAGCTGCGCCATCAGGTATTTCAGGTCGCGCGCGAAGCGGGTCAGCAGGTAGCCCATCACCTCGTCGGACAGGAACAGGCCGCGCCGGTCGGCCTCGCGGCGCAAGGCAGCGCGCATCTCGGTTTCGTTCAGCGGCTGCAGCGCGAACACGTGGCCCCAGCCCAGACGCGTGCGCAGGTCTTCGCGCAAGGGCAGGTCGACCGGCGGCAGGCGGCCGGCGGCGACGATCGGCACGCCGCGGGTCGTGGCTTCGACGAACAGCGTGAAGGCAGCGTGCTGTGGGTCGGGCTGGAGCTCGTCGCAGCGGTCGATCACGATCAGCGACCAGCTCTCGTCGAACATCCACGGCGGCGGGTCTTCGGCGTTGAACCAGCCGGCCTGCGCGCCCTGCTGCTGGTAGTGCAGCACCAGCGCCTGCAGCAGGTGGGTCTTGCCACTGCCGCTCGGCCCCCACAAGTAGACCGGCGCCGACTGCGGCCCGAGCGCCTGCAGGTGCGCCACCGCCAGCGCATTCGCACCGGGCAGGAAGTTGTCGAAGCTGTTCGCCGCTTCGACGCCGATGGCCAGCGGGATCTGCTTCATCCGAGGTACAACTCGCTGGCGACGTAACTTGCGCGCACCCGCCGCGCCGCGACCACCAGCACCGCGCTGACAGGCAGAGCCAGCAGCACGCCGACGAAGCCGAACAGGTGGCCGAAGGCCAACAACGCGAAGATGACCGTGAGCGCGCTCATGCCGATGCGCTCGCCCACCAGGCGAGGCGTGAGAAAGAAACTCTCGACAAACTGCCCGAAGCCGTAGACCACCGCCACCGCGATCAGGCCGTACCAGCCGCTGAACTGCAACACGCCGGAAATCAGGGCCAGCACCAGGCCGAAACCGAAGCCGACGTAGGGAATGAAGACCGCGAGCCCGGTGAACACACCCACCGGCACCGCCAGCTCGAAGCCGAACAGCGCCAGCGCGACGCTGTAGTACACGGCCAGAACCAACATCACCAGCAATTGCCCGCGCAGGTACTGGCCGAGCACGTCGTCGCACTCCTGAAAGAAGCCGAGCACACGTTCGCGCATGCGCGGCGGCACCAGAGCGCCGACGCGCGCAGTCAGGTTCATCCAGTCCAGCAGCAGATAGAACAGCACCATCGGCACCAGGAAAGCGTTGCCCAGCACGGCCAGCACGATGCTGCCGCCGATGCGCGCCGAGCTCAGCGCGGTGGCGATCGAGTCTTCGACGTTGGCGTCGAGGTACTTGAGCACGAAGGCCTTGATGCTCGCCGTGTCGAGCGCCACGTTGATGCCGAAGTTCGCCAGCAGCGGCGCCAGCCCGGTGTTCAGGCGATCGGCCAGCAGCGGGATCTGCTCGCGCAGCAGGGGCAGCTGCTTGGAAAGGATCGGCACGATCAGCAGGATCACCGCGAGCACGACGATGATGGCCGCCACTTCGACCAGCGTCACGGCCACGACCCGCGGCACGCGGCGGGCCGCGAGCCGCTCGACCAGCGGGTGCAGCACGTAGCCGAGCACCGCGGCGATCAGGAACGGCGTGAGCACCGGCCCGAGCAGCCAGACCAGCAAGAGCGCGAGTGCCCCCAGGGCGATCCAGGTCGTGGTTTGGCGTTGGGCGGGGGTGAGGGTCATGAGGGGCGAATGTGCGGCGGCGGGCTCGCGCCGAACACAAGTGCAGCGCGGCGGGCCCGGCGAATTCTACGGGGCAGACCCGGGAGCATGAGCGGGTGCACCGAGCCGGATGAGCGCGCGCCGCCAGCTGGCATGTCAATGCAGGCTCGAGGCACCGCCGCGGCCCAACGCCAGCAACTGCGCCTCGACCAGCGCGCGGTCGGGCGCAGCGGGCACGTGTTCGAGATAGGCCGCCAAGTCGCGCGTGGCGGCGTCGACCAGGCCCAATTCCGCGCACACCAGGCCGCGGTCGCGCTGCTCTTCCCAGGCCCGCGGCAGCAGCACGACCAGGCGTTGCTGCACCGCCAGCAAGCGTTGCGTTTCGCCCGCGCTGCGATGCACTTCCTTCAGGTTGCGCAGCATGCGGGCGAGCACGTCGCGCGCCGTGGCGGTCTGCAGGAACAGGCCGAGCGGCGCGTCGAAGTCGCCCTGCAGACCGCGGTTGCGCTTGTAGGGCGCCAGCAGCTCGTCGAGCTCGTCGCGCGACAGCGAATGGCCGGTGAACGGGTCGATCACGACCTCGCCCTGCGGCATGCGCAGCTTGACCAGAAAGTGGCCGGGAAACGAAACACCGCGCGCCGTCAGGCCGATCTGGGTGGCGAGCTCGATGTAGAGCACGGCGAGCGTGATCGGAATGCCGCGCCGCGTGGCGAGCACGGCGTGCAGGTAGCTGTTGTTCGGGTCGTGGTAGTGGTTGACGTTGCCCGCGAACCCCAGTTCCTGAAAGAAGAAACGGTTGAGCCAGCGCAGGCGCTGCACCGGCACCGCGTCGGGCGGGAACTTGCGCTTGAGCCGCGCGCCGAGCTGGTCGATCTCGGCCAATACTCCGAGCGTGTCGAGCTTCGGGAATTCGTCTTGCGCGATCGACACCGCGGCCTCGACCAGCGACAGGCTGGCGTCGTCGGCCACCAACATCGTGAAAAATTCAAGGGCACTGGGCGTCTCGAATTGCAGGGAGCCGGGCATAGCCTCAGTTTAGCTGCGGCGCATGAAATGGCGAAGCCGGATGCCCATCGCCGCCAGCGCGGCGAAATAGAGCAGCGCCGCACCACCGAGGAACGCCGCCATCAGGCCGATGCGCTGGCCTTCGTGCGCGCCCATCGCGATCCAGTCGAAGGTGTGGGCGCCCCAGCCGAGCAGGCCGCCCAGCAGCGCCGCGGCCACCAGCACCCGCAGCCCGAAGCCGAGCCAGCCCGATGCGGGCGTGTACCAGCCGGCGCGCCGCAGGCCGATGAACAGCCAGGAGGCGTTGACCACCGCGCCGACGCCGATCGACAAGGCCAGGCCGGCGTGCCGCAGGTAGGGCACGAACAACAGGTTCAGGCATTGGGTGAGGATCAACACGGTCACGGCGATGCGCACCGGCGTGCGCATGTCCTGGCGCGCATAGAAGCCCGGCGCCAGGATTTTGACGCCGATGATGCCGAGCAGGCCGGCGCCGTAGCCCATCAGCGCCAGCGCCGATTGCCGCACCGCCTCGGCCGTGAACGCGCCGCGGTGGAACAACGTGGCCAGCAACGCATCGGGGAACACCAGCAACGCCACCGAACACGGCAGCGCCAGCAGCAGAGCCAGGCGCAGACCCCAGTCGAGCAGGCCGGCGTACACCGAAACGTCGTTGCGCGCCTGCGCGGCCGAAAGCTGGGGAATCAAGACGACGCCGAGCGCGACACCGAGCAGCGCGGTCGGGAACTCCATCAACCTGTCTGCATACGTCAACCACGAGACAGCGCCCACGCCCTGGCGCGTGGCGATCTGCGTGTTGATGATCATCGAAAGCGGCGCCACCGACACACCGATCAGCGCCGGACCCATCTGGCGCAGCACCCGCTTCACGCCCGGGTGTGACCAGGCGCTGCGAACCGCGCCCCAGCGCAACCCGATGCGCGGCAACTGCCCGATCTGCAAGAGCGCCGGCACCTGCAAGGCCAGTTGCAGCACGCCGCCGATCATCACGCCGACCGCCAGCGAATAGATCGGCTCCACACCCCAGCGTTCGAACACCGGCGCCAGCAGCCAGCCGGCGCCGATCACGGCGATGTTCAACAGCACCGGCGTGGCGGCAGGCACCGCGAAGCGCTTCCAGGTGTTGAGCACGCCCGAGCACAGCGACACGAACGAAATGAAACCGATGTACGGGAACATCC
>JAYVTD010000374.1:0-3624 GCA_043774765.1 Rhizobacter sp.
ACCGCCGCTGATGTCGAAGCCATGCGCGTCGCCGGCCGGCTCGCTTCCGAAGTGCTGGACCTGCTCACCCCGCACGTGAAACCCGGCGTCTCCACCGACGAGCTCGACCGCATCGCCCACGATCACATCGTGAAGGTGCAGCAAGGCATCCCGGCGCCGCTGAACTACGCTCCGCCGGGCTACACGCCGTACCCGAAGTCGATCTGCACATCGATCAACCACCAGGTCTGCCACGGCATCCCGAACGACCGGCCGCTGAAGAACGGCGACATCGTCAACATCGACGTCACCGTCATCAAGGACGGCTGGCACGGTGACACGAGCCGCATGTTCGTCGTCGGCGAGGGCTCGATCGCGGCGAAGCGCCTGTGTCAGATGACGTACGAAGCCATGTGGAAAGGCATCGTCAAGGTCAAGCCCGGCGCGCGCCTGGGCGACATCGGCCACACGATCCAGACCTTCGCCGAGACCAACGGCTTCTCGGTGGTGCGCGAATTCTGCGGCCACGGCATCGGCCAGAAGTTTCACGAAGAGCCGCAGGTGCTGCACTACGGCCGCCCGGGCACGCTCGAAGAGCTGGTGCCCGGCATGATGTTCACGGTCGAGCCGATGATCAACGCCGGTCGCCGCGACATTCGCGAAATGGGTGACGGCTGGACCATCGTCACAAAAGACCGTTCGCTCTCGGCGCAATGGGAACACACGGTGCTCGTCACCGACACCGGCTACGAGGTCATGACGCTCTCGGAGGGCAGCCCGGCGCCGCCGGCTTTCGTGCTGGCCGACACGCGCACGCCGCAGAACGCCTGACGCAACCGATTCCATGGTCGCCGTCCTGTCAGCGCCGAAGCCGGCGCAGCCCAGCATGGGCGAGTTGCGGGCGATGTTTCGCGATGGCAAGGCGGCGCTGCTCGAACACTTCCGCGAATCGCGGCCGACCGCACCGGCTGCGCTGCGGCTGATCCGCTCACTCAGCAAACACGTCGACCACACGCTGCTGACACTCTGGGAGCACGCGGCCATGCCTTCGGGCGCGGCTCTGCTGGCAGTCGGCGGTTACGGCCGCGGCGAGTTGTTCCCGCACTCCGATGTCGATGTGCTGGTGCTGCTGCCCCCCGCCCATGCCGGCGGCAGCAGCGACGCGCTGAAGACCTCGATCGAGGCCTTCATCACCGCGTGCTGGGACATCGGCCTGGAGATCGGCTCGAGCGTGCGCACGGTCGCTGAATGCGTGGCGCTGGCCGAAAGCGACGTGACGGTGCAGACCGCGCTGCTCGAATCGCGCTACCTGTGCGGCTCGCGGCGGGTGTTCAACAGCTTCCGGCACGCCAATTCGCACGCGATGGATCCGAAGGCCTTCCTGCGCGCCAAGACGCTCGAGATGCTGCAGCGCCACCGCAAGTTCGAAGACACGCCCTACTCGCTCGAGCCCAACTGCAAGGAAAGCCCGGGCGGCCTGCGTGACCTGCAGGTGGTGATCTGGGTGGCGCGCGCCGCGGGCCTGGGCAAGAACTGGAGCGCGCTGGCGGCAAAGGGCCTGATCACGCCGTTCGAAGTGAAGCAGCTCAACCGCAACGAAGGCCTGCTCAAGTTGATCCGCGCCCGGCTGCACCTGATCGCGGGGCGGCGCGAGGACCGGCTCGTGTTCGACCTGCAGACCGCCGTGGCCGACAGCTTCGGCTACCAGTCGACCCGCGGCCAGCGTGCCTCGGAGGTGCTGATGAAGCGCTACTACTGGGCGGCCAAGGCGGTGACGCAGCTGAACCAGATCTTGATGCTCAACATCGAAGAGCGCGTCGAGGGCTCGCAAGACGCGCCGATGCGCCCGATCAACGGCAAATTCCTCGAACGCGGCGGCATGCTCGAGGTGGTGAGCGACGACCTGTACCAGCGCGACCCGCACGCCATTCTCGAAACCTTCCTCGTCTACCAGCAGACGGTCGGCCCCAAGGGCCTGTCGGCACGCACGCTGCGCGCGCTCTACAACGCGCGCGACCTGATGGACTCTGCGTTTCGCCACGACCCGGTGAACCGCGCCACCTTCATGAAGATCCTGCAGGAACCCGAGGGCCAGACCCACGCTTTCCGCCTGATGAACCAGACCAGCGTGCTCGGGCGCTACCTCTGGGTCTTCCGCCGCATCGTCGGGCAGATGCAGCACGACCTGTTCCACGTCTACACGGTCGACCAGCACATCATCATGGTGTTGCGCAACGTGCGGCGCTTCTTCATTCCGGACCACGCGCACGAGTACGCGTTCTGCTCGCAGCTCGCGTCGACCTTCGACAAACCCTGGGTGCTCTACGTCGCGGCGCTGTTCCACGACGTGGCCAAGGGCCGCGGCGGCGACCACTCCGAGCTCGGTGGCAAGGAGGCGCGGCGTTTCTGCCGCGACCACGGCATCGAGCGCGAAGACACGAAGCTGATCGAGTTCCTGGTCGAAGCGCACCTGACCATGTCGCGCATCGCGCAGAAAGAAGACCTGTCGGAGCCCGACGTGATCGAGGCTTTCGCCAAGCGCGTGGGCAACGAGCGCTACCTGACCGCGCTGTACCTGCTGACGGTGGCCGACATTCGTGGCACCAGCCCGAAGGTCTGGAACGCGTGGAAGGGCAAGCTGCTCGAAGACCTGTACCGATTGACGTTGCGCGCGCTCGGCGGCGCCCGGCCGAACATGGACGCCGAAGTCGAAGCGCGCAAGCTCGAAGCGCGCCACGCGCTCAACCTGGTGCTCTTGCCGTCGGGCACCGAGCAGGCACTGTGGAACACGCTGGCGCTGAGTTACTTCGCGCGCCACGACGCCGGCGACATCGCCTGGCACACCCGTTCGCTGCATGCTTTCGTCGCGACCGCGGTGCCTATCGTCCGGGCGCGCCTGTCACCGCTCGGCGAAGGCCTGCAGGTGCTGGTCTACGCCCCCGACCAGGCCGACCTGTTCGCGCGCATCTGCGGTTATTTCGACAGCGCCGGCTTCAACATCCTCGACGCCAAGGTGCACACCACGCGCAGCGGATATGCGCTCGACACCTTTCAGGTCAACAGCCCGCAGTTCGAGCACAACTACCGCGACCTGCTCTCTTACGTCGAAACGCAACTTGCCCTTGCGCTCATCACCGCGGGCCCTCTGCCCGAGCCCAGCCGCGGTCGCATCTCGCGGCGTGTGAAGTCGTTTCCGATCACGCCACGCGTCACGCTGCGGCCCGACGAGCGCGCCCAGCACTGGTTGCTGGGGGTTTCGGCCAGCGACCGCTCGGGGCTGCTGTTCTCGATCGCACGGGTACTCGCGCACCACCACATCAACCTGCAGCTGGCCAAGATCACGACGCTGGGCGAACGAGTCGAAGACACCTTCCTGATCGACGGCCCCGCGCTGCAGCAGAACAAGATGCAGTTGCAGATCGAGACCGAGTTGCTCGATGCGGTGGCCTGACCTGCGCTCTTCCCGATGCTGCTGAAGATCACGGCCGCCGAGGCGCTGACCCAACTCGACCAGTTCAGCGCCGTGGTCGACGTGCGCTCCGAAAGCGAGTTCGCGCTCGACCACGTGCCGGGCGCACTGAACTGGCCGGTGCTCAATGATGCCGAGCGCATCGTCGTCGGCACCGAGTACGCACAGGTCTCGCC
>JAYVTD010000375.1:0-5614 GCA_043774765.1 Rhizobacter sp.
ATCGACAGCGACGCCGCGAACGCGAAGGCGCGCTGAGCCTTGTCCGACATCTGGCTTCGGCCGGATTCGGCGGACGCATACCGACAACGCCTCCCACGCCGTGTGCGGCGTGGACGGGTCATCGCGAATGGGCACCACCGCGGGTAAAGCCTATCTGTAAACGCCATACCAAGCTGACGACACTTGACGCAATCCATGCAGTCGGGACACAGGAGTTCACCATGCTGAATCGACGCAAGTTCTTCGTGTTGCTGGCCCTCGCAGCTGTTCTGTGCCCGGTTGATCGGGCGCTCGCCGATGTTGTCGTAGACGGCACCTTCGGCCCCGGTGCGCTCTACAGGCTTGTTCGCCCAACGAACTGGAATGGCAGGCTCGTCGTCTATGCCCATGGCTATGTGTCTCCCGACCAGCCAATTGCCATCCCGGCCGAAGCAAACCAGATCACTGCCCTGCTGACGTCTCAGGGTGTGGCGGTCGCAGTCTCGAGCTTTTCTGAGAACGGCTGGGCCGTGAAGGATGGCATGCAGCGAACCCACCAATTGCTGGGAATCTTCACCTCGAAGCTCGGCAGCCCGAGCCGGGTCTATGCCGCAGGTGCTTCGATGGGCGGGCTGATCGCCATCGGGCTGGTTGAAACCTATCCCGACAAGTTCTCCGGCGTGCTGCCCGCGTGCGCGGTGGCAGGCGGTCTACAACGCCAGCTCGACTACTTTGCGAACGTCCGTGTCCTGTTCGACCTGTTTTACCCCGGCGTCCTCCCGGGTAGCACCGTTGACGTCCCCGCCGGCATCAACGTCTCGTCACAGATCGTTCACCCGGCGATTGCCGCGATGACGGCCGATCCAGCAAAGGCTTTTGCGATCGCAAGCATCGCGCAGACGCCCGCCCAGTTCGCGAACGGCGCTGAGCTCATCGAGTCCATCGCGACAGCCCTGGGCGGTGCAGCCGGCTACCCGGACGTCCTCAGCTTCACACATGGCAAGGCATTCTTCGACAACTCGGCCACACAGTACGCCGGCGCCCTCAGCGCGGCGACACTGTATTGGATCAACGCAAACGCCCAGCGCTTTGCGGCCTCGCCTGCCGGGCTGGAATATGTCTCGCACAATTACACGCCGACTGGCGATCTTCGAATTCCTGCACTCACGCTGTCAACCTTTCGCGATCCCACAGTCCCCAGTTTCCAGCGTGCAGCGTACGGCGCTGCGGTTGCCGCGGCCGGCAATGCCAACCTGCTGGTCCAGCGCTCGGTTCTCGGGACTGCGAACGGCTACGGCCACTGCACCTTCACGCCGCTGGAAATCTCGAACGCGTTTTCGGACCTTGTCCTGTGGGCCGAGTACGGAGTAAAGCCGACGCCCTGAGAGTTGGATCGTCTTGCTAATGAGGCGGGTCGACGGGCTGCCGGAGTGGTCGGTGCGCATCGTCTAGCGGCCCGCGGCGATCAGCCGCGCAGGAACTTCGTCAGCCAGTACAGGCCGACGGCGCCCAGGCTGACGATCAGGGCGCTTATGGCCAGCAGGAAACCAGTCCCCTTGGCCTTCGGTTTGCGCCGCGGTTCGGGCACGGCGTGGCAAGCCGACAGGGCCGAAAAGCCGGTGGATTGGGCGAACTCGCTCGGGCGCTGTTCGCTCGGCTCGGAGTCCCAACCGAAGAGTTGCGTGTCTTTGAAGTCGCGTCGGTTTGATTTCATGACGCCATTGTCATAACGGGTAACAGCTTGTTGCAGCCCGCGATCGCGGGGGAATACTGCACACTTTCGCGCAAGCCGTGACGGATTCACGTCACAAACATGTGTTGCAGGACACGAAGGCCGCTCACCGGCCGGCTTGGCTGCTTTTGTACAAGCCCATGTACTGAAGCGCCGCGCCCTGCCAGGAAAAGTCTTGCGCCATGGCACGCTGCATCAGGCCTTGCCAGAGCGGCTTGCGGGCAAACGCTGTCGCGGCGCGCTGCAAGGCAGTGTCGAGTGCGACCGGCGTGGCAGCATCGAACACGAAGCCGGTGGCGCGGTTTGATGCGACCGCTGCTTCGCCGGCATCGACCACCGTGTCGGCGAGCCCACCGACGCGCCGCACCACTGGCAGCGTGCCGTAGCGCAGCCCGTAGAGCTGCGTCAGGCCGCAGGGCTCGAAACGTGAAGGCACCACGATCGCGTCGCTGCCCGCGATCAGGCGGTGGGCGAAGGCCTCGTCGTAACCGATGCGCACCGCCACCTGGACCGGGTGCGCTTGGGCCGCCGCCAGAAACGCCGCTTCCAGCACCGGTTCGCCAACGCCCTGCAGCACGAACTGCGCGCCGCGTTTGAGCAAACCCGACAAGGCGGCGAGCATCAGGTCCAGGCCCTTCTGCGAGGTGAGCCGGCTCACCACGCCGAACAGCATTGCATCGGCCTGAACCTGCAGGCCGAGTTCGCGCTGCAGCGCCGCTTTGCAGTCGGCCTTCCCGGCGGGTTCGCGCGCCGAGTAGCTCTGCGCCAGGCTGCTGTCGGCCGCCGGATTCCAGACCGTGCCATCGACGCCGTTGAGCACGCCACTCACGTCGGAACCGCGCCCGCGCACCACGCCGTCCAGGCCGAAGCCGAACTCGGGCGTGGCGATTTCGCGCGCGTAGGTAGGGCTCACCGTGGTCACGCGCTGCGCGAACTTCAGGCCGGCCTTCATGAACGACAGCTGGCCGTGGAATTCCAGCCCGGTCGAGGCCATGAAACGCGACGGCAGACCGAGCAGGTTGAAGTCACCACTCGGAAACAGGCCCTGGTAGGCGAGGTTGTGAACCGTGAACACCGTGGCCGTGCGTGTGGGCGGGTGCGCCGCCACGTAGGCGCATGCCATCGCGGCGTGCCAGTCGTGCGCGTGCAGCACCTCGGGCACCCACTCGGTATCGAGCTCACCGGCCGCCAGGTGCGCCGCGACCCAGCCGAGCAGCGCAAAGCGCTGCGCGTTGTCGGGCCACTCATGGCCGGCGCTGTCCTGGTACGGACTGCCTTCGCGGCGGTACAGGTAGGGCGCGTCGATCACGTAGACCGGCACGTGGCTGTACGGCATGCGCCCGAGCCGCAAGATGACGCGTGCCGCGCCGAAGGCCGGACCGATCTGGCACACGGCTTTCTGGTGCAACACCGCGTCGGCGATGGCAGGCAAGCCCGGCAACAACAGGCGCACATCGGCGCCCTGGCCGATCAGGGCCTGTGGCAGCGCCCCCAGCACATCGGCCAGGCCACCGGTCTTGACGAGGGGGAAGATTTCCGCGCCAACCTGAAGTACCTTCATTGCCCAGCGGTTGCGATTGCGTCGAGCATGCCGCGGGTGACGAGCGTGATGCCGTTTTCCGAGCGGTAGA
Organism: Rhizobacter sp.; assembly: GCA_043774765.1. Lineage (GTDB taxonomy): Bacteria > Pseudomonadota > Gammaproteobacteria > Burkholderiales > Burkholderiaceae_C > LMDS01. Next base: position 3,343 of record JAYVTD010000375.1, read on the forward strand.
AATGCTGCGCGTCGAGCACCGGGTCTTCGCCGATCACCATGCCGTCGGGGATCACGCAGCCGCGGTCGATCACGGCGCGGGTGATTCGCGCGCCGCGCCCGACCTGCGATTCCGGCAACAGCACCGACCAGTTCACGCTCGAATACGAATGCACCCGCACGCTCGAAAACAGCACCGAACGGTCGACGCTGCCCGAGACGATGCAGCCGCCCGAGACCAGCGACTCCACCGCCACGCCGCGGCGCTCGCCGTGGTTGTGCACGAACTTGGCCGGCGGCAGCTGCGCCTGATGGGTCCAGATCGGCCAGCGTGTGTCGTAGAGGTTGAGCAAAGGGTCGGTGGCGGTGAGGTCGATGTTGGCGTCCCAGTAGGCGTCGATCGTGCCCACGTCGCGCCAATACGGCTCTTCGCGCATGCGCGTGCCGACCGCGCTCAGGTGGAACGGGTGCGCTGCGGCCTTGCCGTTGCGCACGGCATGCGGAATGATGTCTTTGCCGAAGTCGTGGGTCGAGTCGGGGTCGTGGATGTCGCGTTCGAGTTCCTTGTAGAGGAAGCGTGCGTTGAAGATGTAGATGCCCATGCTGGCGAGCGAGCGGGTCGGGTCGCCCGGCATCGGCGGGGGGTCGGCCGGCTTCTCGACAAACTCGGTGATGATGTCGTTCGCGTCGACCGCCATCACGCCGAAGGCCGTGGCCTCGGCACGCGGAACGGAGATGCAGGCGACGGTGCAGTCGCGGCCCTTGGCCACGTGGTCGGCCAGCATCAGCGCGTAGTTCATCTTGTAGATGTGGTCGCCGGCCAGCACGACGATGTAGTCGGCGCCGTAGCTCGCGAGGATGTCCTGGTTCTGATACACGGCGTCGGCCGTGCCGCGGTACCAGCTCTCGTCGTCGGTGCGCTGCTGCGCCGGCAGCAGGTCGACGAACTCGTTCATCTCGGTCTTCAGGAAACCCCAGCCGCGCTGCACGTGGCGCAGCAGGCTGTGCGACTTGTACTGCGTGATCACGCCGATGCGGCGAATGCCGGAATTCAGGCAGTTCGACAGCGCGAAGTCGACGATCCGGAACTTGCCGCCGAAATACACCGCCGGCTTGGCGCGGCTGTCGGTCAGGTTCTTCAGGCGGCTGCCGCGCCCGCCGGCCAGCACCAGGGCCACGGTGCGTTTGGGCAGGTCGAGGCTGAGGGCGAGTTCGTCGGGCGTCATGGTGCGGGTCTCCGTTTTGACTGCAATGCAATGTGGCTCGAATCTACAGCGAGTGCGGCCACTTTTGCATCCGTGCAACAAGCGATATCAACCGGCATGCCTTGTGCCCCAGCGCACAGAGACGTGGGCGCAAAAATTGCGAGCGCTGGGAGTTACCGATGCGGTACCCGATGCGACACTGTTCACCGTATGCCCGCCCTGACCACGGGCGCTCCAGACCAGCAAGGAAGATTGCACGATGCCCAGCACCAGACTTTCCACCAGCGACGTTGCCAGCAGCGTCGAAGACCAGCTCCTCAGCACCGTCGGCGTGGCGCCACCCGCCGCCACCACCAGCGACCTGATGCAGGCCGTCTCGCAGGTGGCGCGCCGCCAGCTCTCGCAGCGCTGGGTCGCCACGCAGGCCGAACAGCGTGCCGCCAAAGCGCGGCGGGTCTACTACTTCTCGATGGAATTCCTGATGGGCCGCACGCTCTCGAATGCGCTGGCCGCGCTCGACCTGCGCGGCGACGCCGCCGCGGCAATGTCGTCCCACGCGCAAAAGCTCGAAGACGTGGCCGATTGCGAGCCCGACGCGGCTCTGGGCAACGGTGGCCTGGGCCGGCTGGCGGCCTGTTTCCTCGACTCGATGGCGACGCTCGGCCTGCCGTCGTTCGGCTACGGCATCCGCTACGAATATGGCATGTTCGCGCAAGAAATCCAGAACGGCGCGCAGGTCGAGTACCCCGACCCGTGGCTGGCCGACGGCACGGCCTGGGAATGGCCCCGCGCCGCCATCACGTACCCGGTGCGCTTCGGCGGCTGGGTCGAGCACAGCATCGGCACCGATGGCAACCCGCGCGCGGTGTGGCGCGCCGCCGCCGAAGTGGCCGCCAAGGCCTGCGACATGGTGATTCCCGGTCACGGCACCCAGCGCGTGAGCACGCTGCGTTTGTGGAAGGCCGTGGCGCCGGCGCACATCGACCTGAACGCCTTCAACACCGGCGACTACGCGCGCGCCGCGAGCGTGAAGAACGAGTACGAGAACATCTCGTGGGTGCTGTACCCGAACGACAGCACGCCGGCCGG
>JAYVTD010000376.1:0-19908 GCA_043774765.1 Rhizobacter sp.
GCGCAGCCCTTCAAGGCCGTCACGCCCGAAATGGCGGCGGCCGGCGAGGCGTTTCTCTGGCACAGCTATGACGCCGTGCGCTGCCCGACGCTGCTGCTGCGCGGCGCCGATTCCGACCTGCTGACGCGCGACACGGCGCAGGCCATGACGCAGCGCGGCCCGAATGCGCGGCTGGTCGAATTCGCCGGTGTCGGCCACGCCCCGACGCTCGTGGCCGCCGACCAGATCGACGTGGTTCGGGAGTTCCTGCTCACGCCATGAAGACGGGCCTGCTGGGCGCGCCACAGACCGCGGCGCCCATCGTCGCGCTGGTCGACGAACACCCTGATGCGGTTGCCGAAGCTGCCCAACTGCTGCGTGCCCGCGCCTTTGCCGAGCCGCTGCTGACAGGCCGGTTGCTCGACACCGGCGAAGACGCGCTCGCCCACGCCGACGCTGTGGCCGCGATCCTGCTCGGCATCGGCGCGGCGCCGTCGATGCGTGCGGCGGCCTATCTGGTCTATGCGGCCGACTACCTTCACAAGCCGGAAGAGGTCGTGGCCAAGGCATTCGGGCAGTCCCATGCCAGCCTGGTCGCCGGCACGCGCAAGCTGGTGCAGTTGCAGCGCGCGGCGCGCGAAGCCCAGCTCGGCCAGGATCAGCGCGCGATGCAGACCGAGCGGGTGCGCAAGATGCTGCTCGCGTTCTCGCGCGACCTGCGCGTCGTGCTGTTGCGGTTGGCTTCGCGGCTGCAGACCTTGCGCTATTTCGCGGCGAGCAAGACGCCGTGCCCGCAGGCGCTGGCGGCCGAGTCCTTGCAGGTGTTCGCACCGCTTGCCAACCGGCTGGGCATCTGGCAGGTCAAGTGGGAACTCGAAGACCTGTCGTTCCGCTTTCTCGAGCCTGAAAGCTACCGCCAGGTGGCGCGCCTGCTCGACGAAACCCGCGTCGAGCGTGAGCAGCGCGTCGAGCTGTTCCGCCAGCACCTGAACGATGATCTTGCTGCGCACGGCCTGCAGGCGCAGGTGCAGGGCCGGCCGAAACACCTGTACAGCATCTGGAAGAAGATGCGCGGCAAGGGGCTCGGCTTCGAGCGCGTGTTCGACGTGCGCGCGGTGCGCGTGGTGGTGCCCGACGTGGCCGGCTGTTACGCCGTGCTCGGCCGCGTGCACGAACTCTTCAAGGCCGTGCCGGGCGAGTTCGACGACTACATCGAGCGGCCGAAGCCCAACGGCTACCAATCGCTGCACACGGTCGTGCTCGATGCGAGCGGGCGCTCGGTCGAAGTTCAGATCCGCACGCCGACGATGCACGAACACGCCGAGCACGGCGTGGCCGCGCACTGGGCCTACAAAGACGCCGGCGCCAAAGGTTACGCCGGCGTGAATGCCGATGCCGATCTCAGCGCCAAGGTGGCCGAAGCGCGCAAGGCCGTGTTGCGCCAGCTGCTCGCCTGGGAGCGTGACTTCAGCGAGCAGGGTGGGCCTGCGTCGGCCGCAGCCGGCGCCGCGCCCGAGGACCGCATCTACGTCTTCACGCCTGGCGCAGCGGTGGTCGAGCTGCAGGCCGGCGCCACGCCGATCGACTTCGCCTACGCCGTGCACACCGACCTCGGCCACCGCTGCCGCGGCGCCAAGGTCGACGGCGTGATGGTGCCGCTGAACACGCCGCTGCAAAGTGGCCAGACGGTCGAGGTGAATGCCGTGAAAGAGGGCGGCCCGTCGCTCGACTGGCTCAACGCCGAGCTGGGTTATCTGAAGAGCTCGCGCTCCAAGACCAAGGTGCGCGCCTGGTTCAACGCGCTGGCCCAGAACGCCACCATCGCGCGCGGCCGAGAGGCGGTGGAAAAACTGCTGCAGCGCGAAGGCAAGACCGCCGTCAAGCTCGGCGATCTGGCCGCACGGCTCGGGTTTCGCAGCGCCGACGCCTTGTTCGAAGTCGTCGGCAAGGACGAACTCTCGCTGCGCAGCATCGAAACGCTGTTGCGCCCGGCCGAAGCACCGCCCACGCCCGACGAACTGATCGCACTGCGCCGCTTCGACCCCGACGCACGCACGCCACAGGGCGGGGTGCTGGTGGTGGGTGTCGAGTCGCTGATGACGAGCCTGGCGCGCTGCTGCCGGCCGGCGCCGCCCGACGCGATCGGCGGTTATGTCACGCGCGGCAAGGGCGTGGCGGTGCACCGCACCAGTTGCACCAACTTCCGCGAAATGTCGGCGCGTGCGCCCGAGCGTGTGATCAGCGTCGCCTGGGGTGCGCCGCGCAGCGACAAGGCCGCGCTGTACCCGGTCGACGTGATTGTCGAAGCGAGCGACCGGCAAGGCCTGCTGCGCGACATCTCCGAGCTGTTCGCGAAAGAGAAGATGAACGTGACGGGTGTGCAGACGCGCTCCGTGAAGGACTCGCAGGGCGGCACGGCATGGATGAGCTTCACGATCGAGGTGGCCGACTCCGCCAGGCTGGCGCACGTGCTCGGCCTCGTCGGCCGGGTGCCCGGCGTGCGGTCGGTGCGACGCAAGTAAACCGGCTCAAATGCTGCTATACAATCTGAGGCTTCGCAGGCGCGTAGCTCAGCTGGTTAGAGCACCACCTTGACATGGTGGGGGTCGATGGTTCGAGTCCATTCGCGCCTACCAATATTCCAAGCCGATAAGTCCAATTCAATTCAGGACTTATCGGCTTTTTGGTTTCTGCCTAATGTGCTGCGGCAAGTCCCCTCGGAGGGGCGTGCAGCAACGCTTTGGCAGGTGAAGGCCGAACAAGAAGGGCGTCTTCACAAGCCTCACGCCGAGCCGAAGTCGGGTGACAAAGCAAGCGTGAATCGAACGCGGGCCATGCTGGCCTGGGCGCACATCACTCAAGTGCTTGCAAGGTCGGACCAGCCCGAGGACCGAAGGCTGGCCGAGGCGATCGTGCGCTATGCACGACAGGTGCCCCACTTCGTCGAACTTCAGCGAGTGCGGCAGCGAGCGCAGGGTGGGCAGCGTGAGTCGCCCGGCATATCGCCGGTTCAGATCTTCCCCAGAACCTCGGCGAGATCAGGCCCGGAGATGGAGCGGCAGCTCATCCGGCCTCTGCGCGTTCGGGTGTTCATCGCCGCCGCGCCAGTTCCCGCAGGAGTGCATGAGTGTCCGGATGTCCGTGCCGCCGGACGGGCTCGGGGGCAGGCGACCGAGAGCCGTCCCCTGCCCGCCTTTGCGAGCGTGACTGCTGATCGCATCGCGTCAATGGTTCGCTTTGCAGGGCTGCGCCCGCCCTTGACGAGGCCGATCAGCCAACCCGACATACATCAAACGCTTCTGCGTCTGGACGGCGTTGCAGCGGGCGTTGACGGAGGACTGGGTTCGGCCACAAGCGGGTGCTGGTGAAGGGCCGCTTGCTGGCCCATCTGCGGAGGTGCGCAATGCTCCGGACATGCGGTGGGTTATCGCTCTCGCCGGCAGGCGCTCACGATGCATTGAATCTCGGACGTCGGCCAGGGCCCAGCCTTGGGCGAGCGCCTGATTCAGTTCGGGGTGGGCGCCTGCAACCACGCCACCAGCAGGTGGTTGAAGCGCTCTGGCTGCTCCATCAGGAAAAAGTGGCTGGCGCCTTCGAACACCTCCAGGCGCGCATTCGGCAGTCCGGCATGCAGCGCGCGGGTGGCGGTCATCGAGCAGATCGGATCGACGTCTCCGCCCATCACAAGCGTCGGCTGAGTGATGCGCGGCAGCGAGTCCAGCGTGTCATGTTCCTGGCAGGCCCAGTTCTGTCGTGAGTAGCAGGCCGGCAGGCGCGTTTCTCCGCCCAGCAAGGCTTCGATCGCCGCCACCTTGGCAGGCTGGTCATTGAAGAATTTGGCCGACACGAAGTTCTGCACTGAATGCCGCGCGTGGTCGGCCCACGAGCCACGCCATTCCAGCGCCTCGCGCATGTTGTTCAGCACGCGGGCGCCCAGCGGGTCGAGCCTGGCGAAGCTCGCGCACAGCGTCAACGATTGCACCCGCGCCGGCGCCAGCAAGGCCACGTGCTGCGCCACCGCACCGCCCATCGAGCGGCCCACGACGTGCGCGGACTCGATGCCGGCATACTGCATCAGCTGCAGCGTGTCGTGCGCCAGGTCGCGCGTGCTGACCGGCTCGTCGATCTGGGTGCTGGCGCCCGCGCCTCGGTTGTCGAAGGCGATCACGCGGAAGTGCGGCCGCAGCAGTTCGACTTGCGCGCGCCAGGCGCTGTGGTCGCCGGCCAGCCCGTGGATCAGAACCACCGCCGGGCCGCTGCCGACGTCGATGTAGCGCAATGTATATCGGCCATCGGGGCCGACCCGGGCGCCGTGCAGGGTGATCTCGTCCATCGTCGTCCTTCAGCCGACGCCCAGATGCGCCTGCAACTCGCTCTGCCGCGCTGCGAATTCGTCGCGCGTTCCGGCGTACACCGCGCGCCCGGTGTCCAGCAACAGCACTTCGTCCGCCACCGCCATCGCCAGGCCCAGGTTCTGTTCCACCAGCACGATGCCCATCATGCCCTTCAACTGCTGCAGCACGGTCTGCACCTCGTGCACGATCTGCGGTGCCAGGCCTTCGGAAGGCTCGTCCAGCAGCAGCAGACGCGGGCTGGTCATCAGGGCGCGGCCGATTGCCAGCATCTGCTGCTCGCCGCCGGACAGGCTGGCGGCGATCTGGTGCTGGCGTTCCTGCAGCCGCGGGAAGATGGCGTTGACGTCGGCGCGCGTCCACAGCCGCTGGCCGGCCGGCGCACCGCGGCGCGCCGCGACTTCCAGGTTCTCCTTCACCGTCAGGCTGCCGAAGATGCGCCGGCCCTGCGGCACCAGCGCCACGCCGGCACGCGAGATGGCCTCGGGCGTGGCCGCCTGTATCTCACGCCCGGCCAGCCGCACCGTGCCCGAGCGCGGCGGCAGGAAGCCGACCAGCGAGGCGATGGTCGTCGTCTTGCCGGCGCCGTTGCGGCCCAGCAGCGCCAGCAGCTGGCCTTGGCCGACGCTGAAGGACAGATCGTGCAGCACGTGGCTGTCGCCGTAGTGCGCGTTCAAGCCTTGCACGTCCAGCAGCGGTGTCGTCACATCAATGGCCCAGGTAGATCTGCCGCGTGCGCGGGTCGTCGACAACCTGCTGCCGCGTGCCGGCGGTGATGACCTCGCCGTAGTGCAGCAGCGTCATGCGGTCGGCCAGCGCCAGCGCGGCCTGCATGTCGTGCTCGATCATCACGATGGTGATCTCGCGCGGCACCGCGGCCAGCAGGGCGGTGATGGTGGCGCGTTCGGCGGTGGACAGGCCGGCCAGCGGCTCGTCCAGCAACAGCAGGCTCGGTGACTGCGCCAGCGCCATCGCGATCTCGAGCCGGCGCTTCTCGCCGTAGGAAGTGCGTTCCAGCGGCAGCAGCGCCTTGTCGGCCAGACCCACTGACTGCAGTACCTGCAGCGCCCGCTCGCGCAGTGCCGCGTCGCTGCTGAACGGACCCCAGTGCTTCCAGCGCAGGCGCGACTTGCCCAGCAGCGCCAGCTGCACGTTGTGCAGCAGATGATCGCGCCCGAACAGCGTGACGATCTGGTAGGTGCGTGCCACGCCACGCTGCGCACGTGCTGCGGTGGGCTGCTTCGTGATGTCCACGCCGCCCAGCAGGATGCGCCCTGCGTCGGCGGGCAGGTCGCCGGCGATCAGGTTGAAGAGGGTCGTCTTGCCGGCGCCGTTGGGGCCGATCAGCAGGTGGCGTTCGCCGCGCTGGACGCTGAGGTTCACGCCGCGCGTGACCTTCAGCCCGCCGAAGGACTTGCTCAGGCCGTCGACCTGCAGCAGCGCCGTCATGCCGAATCCTTCTTGACGAAGCGGCGCGACAGCCGTCCGAAGCCGGCGACGATGCCGCCCGGCACGAACATCACGATGAAGACGTAGACGGCCCCCAACAGCATGATCCAGCGGTCGACCCAGGCACTGGCCAGGTTCTTCAGCAGCACCACCATCGCCGCACCGAGTACCGGCCCAAGCAGCGTGCCGGGCCCGCCGGCGATCACCATCAACAGCATCTCGGCCGAGTTGGCCAGCGACAGGCTGTGCGGGCTGATGAACTGGTGGTAGTACACGTACATCAGCCCGGCCACGGCGCCGAAGAAACCGCTGACGATGAAGGTGATCCAGCGGATCAGCCAGACGTCGAAGCCCAGCGCGTTCATGCGGCGCGGCTGGTCGCGCGTGGCGCGGATGCTGGCGCCGAAGGGCGAACGCAGCCACACCGCCATCGCGCCCCAAACCAGCAGCAGCACGGCCAGCGCGAACCAGTAGAAGCGGCCGGGCGTGTCCAGCGCCATGCCGAAGGGCTCGGGCCGCTTCAGGCCCGACAGGCCGTTGTCGCCGCCGGTGACCTCGGTCCAGCGGTAGGCCAGGCCCCACAGGATCTGGCCCAGCGCCAGCGTGATCATCAGGAAGCTGATGCCGGTTGCGCGCAGCGCAATCAGGCCGAACAACGCCGCCATTGCGGTGCTGCCCAGAAGGGCCGCCAGCGCCGCGCCGCCGGGTGAGAAGCCGCCGTGCAGCGTCAGCCAGCCGCTGCCGTAGGCCGCCAGGCCCAGGTAGCCGGCGTGGCCCAGCGAGGTCAGGCCGGCATAGCCCACCAGCAGGTTCAGGCTCAGCGCGAACAGCGCCGCAATCGCGACCTGGCTGGCCAGGTTGATGTAGTACGCACCGCCGGCCCACAACGGCAGCGTCAGCGCTGCCGCCAACGCCAGCGCGATCGGCACCTGCTTGCGGTTCACGCGGAAATCCTGCCGAACAGACCGCGCGGCCGTGCCGCCAGGATCACCACCATGGGCAGGAACAGGATGATGTAGGCCAGGTTGGGCACCAGCACCTGGCCGAAGCTGTAGACGAAACCGATCAGGAAACTGCCGACGAAGGCACCGGCCAGGCTGCCCAGACCGCCCAGGATCACCACCACCAGCGCCAGCGGCAACATGTCGGCGTCCATGCCCGGGTAGACCGAGAGGATGGGCGCGGCGATCACGCCGCCCAGGCCGGCCAGCGCGGCGCCCAGACAGAACACGATGCTGAACAGGCGCGAGGCCGGGATGCCCACTGCACGGGCCATTTGCATGTCGTCGACGCTGGCGCGGATCATCACGCCCAGCCGTGTCTTCTCCAGCAGCAGCCACAACCCCAGGGCCAGCACCACGCTGCCGGCCACCACCGCCAGCCGGTAGGCCGGGAAGGTCAGGCCGAACAGCGACAGGCCGCCGCGCAGGAATTCAGGCCCCGACACCGGCCGCGGGTCACCGCCCCACAGCCACAGGCTGCCGTCTGCGATCACGAAGGCGATGCCCAACGTGGCCAGCACCTGGGAGAGTGCGTTGCCCGACAGGCGGCGCAGCACCACGCGCTCGACGATGCCTCCCAGGGCGCCAACGGCCAGGGCGCCGGCGAGCATCGCCCAGCCGAAGCCATAGCCCCGGTCGAGCACGCTCAGGCCGACGTAGGCGCCAAGCATGAAATAGGCGCCATGCGACAGATTGGCCACGCGCATCAGGCCAAAGATCAGCGAGAAGCCCGCTGCCAGCGTGAACAGCACGCCGCCCAAGGCGAGACTGTTCAGGCTCTGGATCAGCCAGAAGTTCAGCGACATCTGCGGGCTCGGCCCCGGCTCACTTCTCGAGGTTGACGGCCGGCGGCCAGTCGCGCGAGTAGACCGGGTTGACCAGGAAGTCCTTGGTCGACCAGGTCCAGAACTGCGTCACGCCGGGGTAGGTCTTGGTGACGCTGTTGACCAGCCGGCCGTCCTTGCGCTCGACCTTGCGGATATAGACGTCCATCACCGGGTTGCCCAGCGCGTCGAGGCTGAAGTTGCCGCGCGGGTCGGCCGGCACGCGCACTTGGCGCAGGGCGGCCATGAAGGCGGCCTTGTTCTCGATGTTGCCCTTCACGGTCTTCAGCGCTTCTTCGAGCATCAGCGCCGCGCCGTAGGCACCCATCGAGTAGTAGCCGGGGTCCTGCTTGTAGTCCTTGTTGATCGCGGCGACGAATTTCTTGTTCGCCGGGTTGTCGGCGGCGGCGCTGTACCAGCCTGAGGACACGATGCCCAGCGCCTCGTCGCCCATCGACTTCAGGATGCCTTCGTCGACGGTGGTCATGCCGGCCAGCAGCGGGATCTTGCCCTTCAGCCCGTACTCGTTGTACTGTTTGATGAACTTCAGGCCGTTGCCGCCGGCGAAGGCGGCGTAGACCGCGTCGACGTTGGGCTTGATCTGGCCGATGTAGGTGCCGTAGTCGGCCACGTTCAGCGGCGAGAACAGCTTCTGCACCACCTTGCCGCCGTTCTGCTCGAAGGCACGCTGAAAGCCGGCCACCATCTCGTGTCCGAAGGCGAAGTCGTCGGCGACGATGGCAATGCGCTTGTATTTCAGCTCCTTGGCAGCGTACTCGCCCAACGGGTGCGCCGGCTGTGCCGAGGTACCCACGGCGCGCACGAACCAGGGGTTGGGGCGGCGTTGCGTCAGGTCTTCGGCCGCAGCCGAGGGCGAAATGATGGGCGTCTCGGTGCTGCGGATGTAGTCGTCGATGGCCAGGGCCTCGAAGGCCGCCAGCGGCCCGATGATCACCTGCACCTTGTTCTTCTCGACCAGTTCCTGCACCTTGGTCTTGGTGATGGCCGGCTGGCCCGCCGTGTCGACCAGGAAGAGCTCGACCTTGCGCCCGGCGATGGTGTTGTTGCGCTCCTTCAGGAACAGGCGCAGGCCGTCTTCCATCTGCTTGCCGCCGGCGGCCAGTGCGCCGGAATTGACGGTCATGAAGCCGAGCCGGATCGGGCCCGCGTCGGCCGCACGGGCCGCCGTGGCGAGCAGTCCGTTGCAAGCCGCGGCGACCGCCGTCAGGGCCGCGAAAAGGATACCGCGCTTGTCGATCATGGGGTCTCCGGTCGGTTCTTGGTGGGTTTTAATGATGTATCACGAAGATCTAAAAGTCAAAGCGTGATGTCCCTGATTCAACGCTGAATTGCTGGCGCCTCTGCTATGAAAAATAAGTTTTTACCCGAGATGTTATGATGTATCAGAGAATGGACATTCTTATCTCTTGTGATATTCTTTTTCGACCATGGACACCGCCACCCACGCAGCAGTGAACGACAGCCGCCTGCTGCGCGAGAAGGTCTATGACGAGTTGCGGGCGGATCTGATCAGCTGCCGTCTGGCACCAGGCACCGAGATCCGTGAAAACGACCTGGCGCAGCGTTTCGCTGTCAGCAAGTCGCCGGTGCGCGATGCGCTGATGCGGCTGGAACGAGAAGGCCTCGTCATCACCCTGCCGCGCCAGGGTTACCGCGTGGCGCCAGTGTCGCTGGCCGACGTGCAGGACATGTTCCACCTGCGCGACGCGCTGGAGCAGGCCTGCATGGAGCGCATCGCGCGCCGCGCCAGCGACGAGCAGTTGGCAGCGCTCGGCGATTTCCGCAGCTTCGACGCGGCCGACTGGCCCGGCGGCTTCGTCGCCTACAACCGCGAATTCCACCGCGCACTGGCGCGCATCTCGGGCAATGCGCGCATGCGCGACCACCTGATCGACCTGATCGACCAGATGGAACGCGCCGTGGTACTGAGCGTCAGCAGCCTGAAGAAGGGCGACCCGCAGTCGCTCGTCGACGAGCATGCCGAACTCATCGACGCCTTGCAGGCGCGCCAGGGCGCACGCGCGCAGCGCATCGTCAGCCGCCATGTCGGCGAGGCCGGCAAGCGCGTGATGCGGGCGATGTCGCGCGTGGTCATTGCCGGTTGAATTTTCCTTTCGATCTCTCCACAGGACGTCTCATGCCAATCCTCACACCCGGCGCCGCGCGCGTCCACGGCCTCTTCATCGACGGCCGCGAAGTGGCCGCCGCGCAGCCCGAACTGCTGGACGTGCTGAACCCCGCCACCGGTGAGCTGATCGCGCAGATCGCCCATGCCACCGACGCCGACGTCGACCGCGCGGTGCAGAGCGCGCATGCTGCCTTCGAGAGCCCCGAGTGGGCGAACATGTCCAACCGCACACGAGCCCGGCTGATCAACAAGCTGGCCGATGTGTTCGAGGCCAACCTCGAGGAGATGTACCAGCTGGAAACGGCCAACAACGGCCGCTCGCTGAACGAGACGCGGGCCCAGGTGTCGCGGTTGCCGGACTTCTTCCGCTACAACGCCGGCCTGGCGATCGCCCGGCGAGATTCGGTCATTCCCGTCGACGGCAACTACCTGAACTACACGCTGCGCACACCGATCGGTGTGGTGGGCAACTCGACGCCTTTCAATCACCCGCTGATGATCATGTGCAAGAGCCTGGCGCCGACGCTGGCCTCGGGTTGCACCACGGTGGTCAAGCCCAGCGAGTACACGCCGCTGACCACGCTGCGGCTGGCGCAGCTGTTCGTCGACGCCGGCCTGCCGCCGGGCGCCTTCAACGTCGTCACCGGTCTAGGCCCGACCACGGGCAAGGCCCTGGCCGAACACCCGACGCTGGCCAAGTGGGTGTTGACCGGCGGCACCGAAGCCGGCCAGATCACCGGCGCGCTGGCCGGGCGCAATTTCGCGCACCAGACGCTCGAACTCGGCGGCAAGACACCGGTGCTGGTGTTCGACGACTTCGACGTCGAGCAGGCCGTCAACTACGCCGCTTTCGGCGCCTTCATCGGCGCCGGCCAGACCTGCATCTGCGGCAGCCGGCAGATCGTGCAGGAGAAGGTCTACGACGAGTTCGTCGAGCGCCTGGCCGCCAAGGCCAGGACCATCCGCATCGGCAACCCGGCCGACCCCAGCGTACAACTGGGTCCGGTCGTCTCGGCGCGGCAGCAGCAGCGCGTGCTGCGCTACATCAAGATCGGCCTGGAGGAAGACCGTGCCCGGCTGGTGGCCGGCGGCCGCGTGCCGACCGATCCTGCGCTTGCCAACGGTTTCTTCGTCGAGCCCACCGTTTTCGCCGACGTCACTCCGCGCATGCGCATCTTTCAGGAAGAGGTCTTCGGTCCCTTCGTCAGCGTCAGCAAGTTTGGCACCGAGGCCGAAGGCCTGGCGATGGCCAATGATTCGCCCTTCGGCCTGGCCGGGGCCGTGCGCACCAAGGACGTGACGCGCGCCCACCGCGTGGCCGCGAAGCTGAAGTGCGGCATTGTCTGGATCAACGACCACCACCGGCTCGACCCCGCTTCGCCCTGGGGCGGCATCAAGGACTCGGGTATCGGCCGCGAGTGCGGCACCGAGTCCTTCGATCAGCACTTCGAGACCAAGAGCATCATGCTGCGGCTGGATGACGCGCCCTTCGATTGGTACAAGGACACGGCCAGCCAGCCGCGCCTGAACTGAACATCAACCGTACGGAGTTGCCGATGTCGTCCCCCGAATTGTCCATGTCCTCTCGCGCCGTCAATGTTGTGGCCGGCGGTGGACGTCTGAGTTTCCAGATGGCGGGGCAGGGCGCGCCGCTGGTGCTGCTGCATTCGCTGCTGGCTGACCGCAGCAGTTTCGACCGCGTGCTGCCGGCGCTGGCCGCCACTCATACGGTCTGCGCGCTGGACCTGCCGGGATTCGAAGGCTCGGACTTCGCCGATGGCGGCCTGGAGGCAGTGGCCGACCGTGTGGCGGCCGGCATCCGTGCCCTGCAACTGTCGCGCAAACCGGTGCTGCTGGGCAATGGCTATGGCGGTTTCGTCACGCTGCTGGTGGCGATCCGCCACCCCGATCTGGCCGAACGTCTGGTGCTGGCCGACTGCGGTGCCGCATTCAGCGACGCCGGCCGCGCGGCCTTCCGCGGCATGTCGGCGGGTGCCGCCAAGGGCGGGCTGTTGGCGATCGCCGATGTGGCCATGCGGCGCCTGTTCGCACCCGACTACCAGGCCGAGCACGCAGAATTGATTGCCGAGCGCAAGCAGCGCTTCCTGGCGCTGGACCCGCGCACCTTCCACGCCGCCTGCGCCGCGCTGGCCGAGCTCGACCTGCGCCCGCAGCTCGCCGGGGTGACGCTGCCGGTGCTGGTGGTGGTCGGAGAACTCGACGAAGCCACGCCGGCACCGATGTCGCACGAGCTCGCTGCCATGCTGCCGACTGCGCGCCTGCAGGTGCTGAAAGGTCTGGCCCACGTGCCGCAGCTGCAGGCGCCGGAGCAGTTCCTGGCCGCCGTGCAGCCCTTTCTGGCGGAGGCCGCGTGAGCTTGGTCCTGTACGGCTTCTGGCGCTCGCTGGCCACCTTCCGGGTGCGTGCGGCGCTGAACCTGAAGGGGCTGGATTACACCGAGACCATCGTCGACCTCAACGCAGGGGAACAGCACGCCGAGGCCTTCCACCGCGTCAACCCGCAGCACGTGCTGCCGGCGTTCGACCACGATGGGCTGCTGCTGACGCAGTCCATGCCCATCGTCGAGTACCTCGACGAGACCTTCCCGCAAGTGCCGCTGCTGCCTGCCGACGCCGCCGGCCGTGCCCGAGTGCGCAGCCTGGCGCAGATCGCGGTGGCCGATGTGCACCCGCTGATCACGCCGCGCGTGCGTGGCTACCTCGAACGCGAACTCGGCGTCGCCGAGCCGGCGCGGCTGGCCTGGATCCGTCACTGGTTCGAGCAGGGATCGAAGGCCATCGAGGCACGCCTGAACGAAGCCGGCGCGCCGGCCGGCCCCTTCGCCCACGGAGCGCAGCCGACACTGGCCGACCTGGCGCTGGTCTCGCACGTGGCCGGGTCGCGCCTTTTCCAGGCCGACCTGTCTGCCGCACCGCGCCTGGTGGCGCTGGCCGATGCCTGCCTGCAGGTCGATGCCATCGCGCGGGCTCATCCCTTGCGACAGCCGGGGGCGCCGGCCGCCTGAGGCCCGCGCCCGGGGATCACCGCCTCAGGGCTTCAAGGCCGGGTACTCGCGCGAGTAGACCGGTGCGGCGAGGAACTTCGCCGCCTCGAAGGTCCAGAACTGCGTCACTGCCGGGTAGGTGGCGACGATGCTGTTCACCAGCCGGCCGTCCTTGCGCTCGACCTTGCGGACGTAGATCGTCAGCACCGGCTTGCCGAATTCGTCCAGGCGGATGGGGCCCATCGGCGTCTTGTCAAGCTTCACTTCGTGCAGTGCCTTGACGAAGGCCGCCTTGTCCTCGACCTTGCCGCCGATCGCCGTCAGAGCGGCTTCGAGGTACATGCCGGCGACATAGGTGCCGGCGGTGTAGAAGCCGGGAACGACCTTGTAGTCGGTCTGCACCGCCGCCACGAAGCGCTTGTTCTCGGGCGTGTCGATTTCGGCCGAATACCAGCTGGCGGAGATCACGCCCAGGGCCTCGTCGCCCATCGATTTCAGGATGCCCTCGTCGACCGCGGTCGGGTTGCCCAGCACGGGCTTCTTCAGCCCGAACTCGGCATAGGGCTTCAGGAAGCGCAGGCCGTTGATGCCGGCGAAACCGGCGTAGACGGCGTCGACGTCGCCAGCGATCTGGCTGATGGTGGTGCCGTAGTCGCCGACGTTCAGCGGCGACCACAGCTTCTGCGTCACCTTACCACCTGCGGCCTCGAAGCCGGCCTGGAAGCCGGCCGCGCCCTCGTGGCCGTAGGTGAAGTCGTCGGCCACCGTGGCCACGCGTTTCAAGCCCAGCTTGCGGGCTGCGTAGTCGCCCAGCACGTGCATGGGCTGGGCGGCGGTGCCCACGGCATGGATGACGTAGTCGCTCTGCTTCTGCTGCGCGAGGTCCTTCTGCGCGGCCGAGGTCGGCGTGATCAGCGGCACCTTGACACTCTTGATGTAGTCGTCGATGGCCAGCGCCTCGAAGGTCGCCAGCGGGCCGATGATGACGTGAACGTTGTTCTTCTCGACCAGTTCCTGGGTCTTGGTGCGCGCCTGCGCCGGCGTGCCGGCCGTGTCCGCGAAGATGATCTCGATCTTGCGGCCGACGAGCATGCCGCCGCGCTCCTTCAGGAACAGGTTGATACCGTCTTCCATCTGCTTGCCACCGGCGGCCAGGGCCCCACTGCGCACGGTCAGGAAGCCGATGCGCAAGGGATCGGCACCGCCGACTTGTGCATGCCCCAGGCTGGCGCTCAGCAGGCCGGCCGCCAGGGCCAGGACGCAACGGCGGGACAACCTCTTCAGTGACTTCATGGGCCTTCCTTGAACACGTGCAAGCCGATTCTGGGGGTGATCTCGATTGGGTGGCATCGGGACCGCCACTTACGTTCCGACGGGAACGCCCAGGCCGGTACACCACTACAACAATGGCGCCAAGACTTCTTCATAGCTTTGTTGAACTCGTCTCCTCCCAGATCGGCCGTTCAGTCCCCGGCGGGTCGAATGACTTATGTCGGCGTTGACAGCGAACAGGAAGTCTCGGCCAGAACCAGGCACCTGCCAACGGCTGGTCAGCGGGAGCTCAGTTGAAGCGTGCTGTAGCCTGGAGCCGGCTCAAAATCCGGGCGGCGCGGACAGGTGTCCGTCGCCAGCATCGCGCCGTTCAACCCGCCAGACGTTCGTTCTGTGGGAACAGCGCTCGGCGTGCGTCGTCATCCATCTCGGCCTTAAACCCGTGGCGGGCCTTCAGCGCCTCGGCGCGTTGCGCTGCGGGCCGCTGGTTCATTTCGTCCAGCCAGCGTTTCAGGTGAGTCAGCTGCGCCCACGCATCCTGGCTGCCCAGCACGAACGGCACCACGCGCGCCCAACCCCATAGCGCGATGTCCACCAGCGTGTAATCGTCACCCAGCATGAAGCGGCGAGTGGACAGGCGCTCGTCGATCAGCCGCCAGTGACGCCAAGCCTCGAAGTCGTAGCGATTGAGGGCGTAGGCCTTGGGCTCGGGCGCGAAGTGCCTGAAGTGCACGCTCTGCCCCGAATACGGCCCGATGCCGCTGGCAACGAACATCAGCCACGACAGCATTTCGCCGCGCGCGGCCGGCGTATTGGCCGGCAAGAACCGGCCGGTCTTCTCGGCCAGGTACAGCACGATCGCGTTGCTGTCGAAAATCGTGACCTCACCGTCGACGAGTGCCGGGCACTTGGCGTTCGGGTTGATGGCCATGTAGGCGGGCAGGTGCTGCTCGCCCCTGCGAGTGTCGACCGGCACTGCCTCGTACGGAAGACCTGCCTCCTCGAGGAACAGCGCCACCTTCATCGGGTTGGGCGCAAGGTTGTAGAAGAAGCGAATCATGAGCGGAGCCTCCGAGGCGTGGGATGGTGCAGCAGCGTATTCTGGTCTGACCGGGTTGAGACGTCAGCGGTGCATCATCTTGTCAAACGCCAGCGACTTCGGCGTCGCGGCGCAGAGGCAACACGGCGGACAAGACAGTTGACGCCGGCCAGGCATGAGTAGCCTATGGCTTGACCTGGGCTCTTCGGGTTGGCTGGATGAAGTCTCGGCGATAGGTCACCATGTCGAGGTAGCGCGGCGATTGGCGACAGGAATCATCAATATCGTCCGAAGGCTGTAACGAACGAAAGAGGGCACACCATGCGAGGACATCGACTATGGGTCTGCGTGCTGGCGGCGGTGCTGCTCGCAAGTGCCGCCCACGCGGCACCGTTGTCTCGGGCGCAGGCGTTGGCCGCTCTGGCTCGGCCCGATGTGCCGACACGCTTGGCCGGAGTCGAACGGCTAGGCAGCATTGGGTTGGAAGCCGATACCAGTCGACTCTTCGAACGCTTGAGCGATGTCGATCCTGGCGTTCGAGGTGCCACGGCGGCAGCGGTCTGGCAAATCTGGGGCCGATCCGGCGACCCGAAGATCGACAAGCTGTTTTCGCGCGGGGTCGAGCAGATGCAGGAGTCGGCGCTTGACGACGCGCTGACCACGTTTGACGAAATCGTTCGACGCAAACCATCGTTCGCAGAGGGCTGGAACAAGCGAGCCACGATCTACTTTCTGCTCGGCGAGAACGAAAAGTCTTTAAGAGACTGCGACGAAGTGCTCAAGCGCAACCCAAAGCACTTCGGAGCGCTGTCTGGCGCTGGGCAGATTCACCTCCAGATGGGCAACATGCGACGTGCGCTCGACTTCTTGCGAAGGGCGGTCGAAGTCAATCCGAATTTGGACGGGCCCGCTCAAATGATTCCGCTGATCGAGCAACGTCTCCGGGACGACGACAAGAACAGGGTCTGAGCCCGCTCACGAGCTGGCGGTTGCATGGCACGGAAACGAAGGTGTATTAGTCAGGACCTGACCGTAACGCGGGGGATGCTGGCTACCATTTTTGTTCCAGATGTGCTGCCGCATTGCCTTCGTTCGCGACTTGCGGCCATCGGCCATCGGCCATCGGCTGACGCTCACGGACGGCGGCAATACCGTCTCGCACTTGAGGCCAGGATGCTCAAGCCGGACTTCGAAATCGACCTGGAGTACTGCCCGAACTGGGGAGGGCAGCTCAAGATCATCACGACGATCCTGGCGGCACCGATGATCGAACGGATCCTCACGCATCTGGGCTCGCGAGCGCGGGCGCCATCCGGGTACCAGCGCGTGGAGACTTTCGGGAGGCTGCCTGATGGCCTGCCTGACCTCGGCCCGGCGCCTCGGGTTGCGGAGGGGGGCTGGACCTGGCGCGGGGAAAGCGCTGCGACGGGCTGCGAACTGTGAGGGTTTTCCCGAACCAGAAGCCGCTTTGAGGTCAGGTAGCGAGCCTGCAGCGGCTGAGCGTGCGCTCGACCAGGCATAAACACCCCGGTGGACCACCCCAGAGCGGGCAAGCCCGTCACAGTGGGACCGAAGAGATTCCGTGCGAAGAGCCTGGACCATCCCATTCCCCCTGGACCTCCCGCGCTGGTGCACCAAGGCGCCGGTGAGCCGCGCAGCGCTAGCCCGTGTGCCGCCGGAGCTGCTCAACAAGGCCTGCCTGTGCCCTCGTTGCACCGCCGGCCTGGTCCCGGCCGATGGGCAGGAGCACACGCCAGAGTGAGCCACGCGTCCGGCCCGCGCCGGGACGCCCGGCCGGGCCCTCGCCGAGGCGCCTCAGACGTCCGTCTCCCAGGCGCCGCGCGCGCGAGTGCCCGCCCGCAGGCGGCGCGTGGCAGCGTGCAGCACAAGGTCGCCGACGATGACGTTGGGCAGGCCGTTGTTGAAGGCCGCCCAGGCGCTGCCCGAATTCTTGCTGCGCCAGACGCCACGGTCGGTGGCGATGAAGAGCTGGCTGCTGTTCTTGGGGTCCACCACCAGTGCATTGACGGCCATGTCGGGCAGGTTGCCGCTGCGGTTGGTGAAGGTCTTGCCACCGTTGAGCGAACGGAAGACATGGCCGCTGCCCAGTTGCGAACAGCTGCCCCATACCGTCCTGCCGGCGGCACCCACCAAGGCGATGTCGCTCACATAACCAGGCAAGTTGCCCAGGGCCGTGGCCTGGGCCGCGGCCCAGCCACCGCTGCCGCGCGCCAGCTTCCAGATCTGGCCGCTGAGCATGCCGGCGAGGATGAGCTTGTCGCCCACGATGGCCAGCGCGGTGGCCAGGTCGGGGTTGGCGTCGGCCGAGGTGGGCAGCAGCACTTCTTCCCACTGGTCACCGTCGTCCACCGACACCCACAGGCTGGCGCCGGCCTTCACCAGCACGCTGCCACGGGCTTCCAGCGGTGGGTAGAAAAGGCAGGGGTAAGCACGTGGGTTGGGCGGGCTGACATCGGTCCAGGCAAAGGCCGCGGCGCCCAGCGCGCTGGCGCGTTCAAGGGGCATGTCGTAGTAGCTGTGAAAGACCAGCGAAGCGACGCCGCGGTCCAGCGCCGCGCAGTCGCCGCCGTCGCCCAGTGCCACCTGGTCCCAGTGGCGCGGGCCGGCCAGGGCGAGCGAGCCGTTGTCCTGTGTGCCGCCGAAGAGCCAGCCGGCGTCGCTGTCCAGTTGTGACAGGTATTCGAATTCGGTAATGCCCAGACCGGGGTTGAGCGAAGCCCAGTGCTCGCATCGGTCGGTCGAGCGGTACAGGCCACCGTCGTTGCAGGCATAGAGCACGCCGGGGCTGACGGGGTCGAAGGCCACCGCATGCTGGTCGGGGTGGACGGAGTCGCCGTTGCTGCGCGAGGAGACATTGGTCCACGTGATGCCCGTGGCGCCGCGGCGCCCGCGGTACAGGTCGATGGCGCCCCAGAGCACGAAGTCGGGGTCGTCGGGGGCCACGCCCAGGCACCAGTCGTACCAGGCCTGGCTGGTCTTCATGCCGGCGGGGGTGTTCTGGGCCTGAAAGGCGCCGCCGGCGCTGGCGCGGCGCCACAGCACGGCCGTGCTGCCTACACAGCCGGCCACCCATACCACCGAGCCGTTGCCGGGCGCGTGGCAGACCTCCAGGCGCTTGAAGCGCGTGCCGGACTGGGTGCCGGGCAAGGCCACGGCGGTCCAGATGACGCCGCCGTCGGCGCTGCGCATCAGCCCGCTCGGCGATGCGGCGAAGATCTCGACGGGGGCCGTTGGGTGGATGGACACGCTCCAGCAGACGCCGCCGGCTACGGCCTGCACGGTCTGGCCACCATTGCTGCTGAAGAACAGGCCGCGGTCGGCGGCTATCCACACGCGCAGCGAGTCGGCAGGGTCCACGGCCAGGTCATAGGCGCCGGTGCCGGACAGGGCCGCGCTGGGCACATGGGCCCAGCTGGCGCCGCCGTCGCTGGAACGCAGCAGGCCCACGCCGTAGGGGATCTGGCCGTCGCCGTCGCCAGTGGCAGCGTACACGATGGCCGGCGCCGACGGCGCCTGCGCGATGGCGCCCATCACCAGCGTGGGCTGCTGGTCAGTCAGCGGCGCCCAGGTGGCGCCCTGGTCCAGGCTGCCCCACAGCCCGCCGCCGGCCGAACACAGCACCAGATGGCGCGGGTTGGCATGGTCCACCATCAGGCCGCAGCAGCGCCCCGACACCGAGGGTGTGGCGCCGCTGCCGCTGCCATAGGTCTGGCCGTGTGGGATCAGCGTGGGCCCCAGGTCGCGCCAGGCCGGCAGCGCCGCCTTGGCCGCGGCGGCGAAGCCTGATGCAGGGGCCACCCCCGCGCTGGCGTGGGCCACTTGCGTGCGCGCCCGCTTGACCTTGGGCGCGGGCGCCGCAGACGAGGCGGCGTCGCCCACATGTTCTTCACCCGGCAGGCCGCGCTGCAGGCCAAAAAAGCGCCGCCTTGCAGTGGCCTTGCCTTCGGGGTGATCGGCTTCGACGCGGGCCCGCAATTGGCTGCGTGCGATGGCGCCACCAGGTGCGGCCGGCATTTCCACCAGCACGCGGCCGATCGACGCGCCCCACTGGGCGACGCTGGCAGGGCGGGCAGTCGCGTCGTTCACGACCTTGACGCGGGTGGGGGTCTCGGGGGTCTTCATGGCACTCTCCCAGGCAGGGGTACGCCGCTACAGCGGCGCGATGGGCCCAGGCGCTCAAGGCTTCTTGCGCGCTGGGGGCTTGGCCGGTGCGGCAGGCTTGGGCGGCGCTGGGGGCGCCAGGGTTGGCTGCGGCAGGCCGCGCTGCAACGCGAATTGGCGCGCACGCTGCATGGCGCGGCCTTCAGCCGGCTCGTCTGCTTCGGCGGGCGTCGGGCTCGACTTGCCCGGCACGGGTGGGGGCTTGCGCATGGCGCGCTCAGTGCGGCGTGCCGGCGGACGGGGCACGCAGGCGGCGCGCCAGGGCGTCGACGACCATGTCGATCACCAGCCAGGTCACAAGGAAGGCGCCGCACTCCAGCGCAAAGCTGTGGAACTTGTAGAACAGTTCGGCCAACAGGAAGGCCAGCATCAGGCCGGGCAGTCGCACCGGCAGGTCGCCATGGTGGCGCAGCACACGCAGGAACTCGAGCATCGCGGTCTCCTCAGGTCCAGACCGCCCCAGCGGCGGCACGACTCATTGAAGCACCGCGAGACATGGCCGCCAACCCCCAAGCTGTCGACGCATCGAAGGCCGCTGCGGGTACACCCACTTCGTCGACCTTCTCGACCTGGCGGCCGTGGCCGTTCCCACCGGTGTGCGTGATGCCGACGCAGTGTCTGCAGCCTTGCCTTGGGGCATCACCTTGGTGGCACACA
>JAYVTD010000377.1:0-2438 GCA_043774765.1 Rhizobacter sp.
CCGTTCGCGGCCAACCCGTGGTGGGAAAGCGTGCGCTGAACCGGGCGCCGGCGATTGATCAGAACTGGTCTCCCTGCGCTTATATCCTAACGTCGTGAAGTAGCGGCACTTTCTGGCATGACCCTGATCGCAGGCCCGGATTTGGCGCACCCGCGTGCATTGCTGCACGGCGGCGCCGATGATCCGCGACATGCCAACGTTCCCACCTTTCCACCCTCAAGCCTCGGCGCACCCTCAAGCCTCGGCGCACCCTTGCATGCTGAGGCGCAACCTGCTTGGCGCCATGCTGGCCTGGCCGGCCACCCGGCTTCGGGCCGCGCCCGGTGATGCCGAGGCCTTGCTGCGCGCCGGCGGCGTGGTGCTCGCGATGCGCCACGCGCTGGCACCCGGCACATTCGACCCGCCCGGTTTCCGGCTCGGGGAATGCGGTACCCAACGCAACCTGAACGAAGAAGGCCGCGCCCAGGCGCGCGGAATCGGTGCCTGGTTCGAAGCCCGCGCGCTGAAACCGGCGCGGGTGCGCAGCAGCCCGTGGTGCCGCTGCATCGATACCGCCACGCTCGCATTCGCGACCGTCGAGCCCTGGGCCGCACTCGGCTCGCCGCGCGCCGCGGGCGAGGCCCGCAATGCCGAGCACGTGAAGATGCTGCGCCAGGCACTCATCACGGCTTCTGCGCCGGGCCGGCCGTTTCAGGTCTGGGTCACCCACAACTTCGTGTTGGCCGAACTCGCAGGCGAGAACACCGGTTCCGGCGAAGGCCTGGTGCTGCGCGCCACGCGAAGCGGTGTGCCCGAACTGCTGGCGCGCCTGAACATCGGCTGAAGGCCTGGGCGGTTTCAGCCCGCCAGCGCCAGCAGCGCTTCGAGCTGCAGCATCGTGTCGGCCTCGTGCAATGGCTTGTCGGCGCGGATGCGCAGCATGCGCGGAAAGCGCACCGCGATGCCGCTCTTGTGGCGCGGGCTGCGGTTGATGCCTTTGAAGCCGAGCTCGAACACCAGCGACGGTTTGACGCTGCGCACCGGGCCGAACTTCTCGATCGTGTTGGCGCGGATGACCTTGTCGACACCACGGAACTCGGCGTCGGTGAGGCCGGAGTAGGCCTTCGCGAAGGCGACGAGTTGCAGCGCGTCGGGCAGCGCCGGCTCGCGCCGCGCGATGGCATCGACCACCGCCTGCGCTTCGGCGGCGTCGCGCGGTGCGCGGTTCCAGACCGCGAAGGTGTAGTCGGTGTAGACGCTGGCGCGGCGGCCGTGGCCGGCCTGCGCGTAGATCAGCACCGCGTCGACGCTGAGCGGCTCGATCTTCCACTTCCACCAGGTGCCGTCGCTCTTGGTGCGGCCGGTGCCGTAGCGTGCATCGACATGCTTGAGCATGAAACCTTCGACGCCGCGGGCGCGCGACTCTTCGCGCAGCGCTGCGAGTTCGGCCCAGCCCGCGCGCTGTTCGACCGGCGAAAGATGAAGCCCCGGCACGGCCTGCACCGCCGCTTCGAGCAACTCACGGCGCAACGATTGTGATTGCGCGCGCTGGTCTGCACCCTGCCACTCGAGCAGGTCGTAGGCGATGAAGTTGACGGGCGCCTCGGCGAGCACCTTCTTGTTCAGTGTCTTGCGGCCGATGCGCTGCTGGAGCAGGTTGAAGGGCGCCGGGCCCGCGCCCTTCCACACCACGATCTCGCCGTCGAGCACCGTGCCGTCGGGCAGCGCCGCGGCGAGCGCCACGATCTCGGGGAACCGGTCGGTCATCAACTCTTCGCCGCGCGACCAGACCCACACCGTGCCGGCACGTTTGACCACCTGCGCACGGATGCCGTCGTACTTCCATTCGACCAGCCAGTCGGCGGGCGGGCCGAGCTTGGCCTCGAACTCTTCCACGCCGGCATCGAGCTGGTGCGCCAGAAAAAACGGATAGGGCTGGCCTGCATCGGCCGGCCCGCTGCTGGTGTGCGACACGATCTGCTCGAAGCGCGCCGCGTCGGGCATCTGCTTCGCATCGGTGTAGCCCATCAGGCGCTGAGCGACGAGCTTGGGGTCGAGCGATGCGTGTTCGGCCAACGCTCGCTGCACCAGCAGCTTGCTGACGCCGACGCGAAAGCCGCCACCGATCAGCTTGGTCAGCAGGAAGCGGCCGGTGCTGTCGAGCTCGTCCCAGTACGCTGCGATGCGTTCGCTCTGCGCCGTGGGGTCGCTGCCGCGCAAGGGCAACAAACGCTGCTCGACCCATTCGGCCAGGCCGAGGTCGCTGAGCACCCCCGGCGGCGGCAGCACGTGCGCGATGGTCTCGGCCAGGTCGCCGACCGCCTGGTAGGCCTCTTCGAACAACCAGGGCGCGATGCCGGCGCGCTCGCACGCGAGCGCACGCAACACGGCGGTCGGCACGACCTGGCGCGGCTTGCCGCCAGCGAGAAAGTAGACGGCCCAGGCCGCGTCGGCCGAAG
>JAYVTD010000378.1:0-3133 GCA_043774765.1 Rhizobacter sp.
GATCGACGCGGTGTACAGGTTGCTGAACTTGCCGATGTCGGAGCTGTCGTTGCCACGCACCGAGGCCGACCACGGCGACGGGTTGCTGGTGCCGTAGTAGACGAGGTTCAGCTTCGGATCGTAGGAGCCGATGTGCCAGGCCACGCCGCCGCCGTTCTTGCCGGAGTCACCCTTCCAGGTGTCGGCGCCGGGCTCGGTGCCCATCGGCACTGTGTAGGTGCGCCAGACTTCCTTGCCGGTGGCCTGATCGAGCGCGACGATCGAGCCACGCACGCCGTATTCACCGCCACCATAGCCGGTGATCACGAGGTTCTTCACCAGTGTGGGCGGCGACGTGATCACCGAGCCGCCGGTGTAGTCGATGATCGCGGTCTTCCAGAGTTCCTTGCCGGTCTTGGCGTCGAGTGCGACGACGTGGGCGTCGAGCCGGCCGAGGAAGATCTTGCCGTCGTTGTAAGCCACGCCGCGGTTGTTGACGTCGCAGCAGGCGTACTGGTCGATGCCCTTCGGGATCTCGGGCTGGTAGGTCCACTTGACCTCGCCGGTCTTGGCGTTGACGGCGAAGGTGTTCTTCGGGCCGAACGACGAGGTGACGAACAGCGTGTCGCCGACCAGGATCGGCGTCGATTCCTGCGAGCGCAGCGAGCCGAGTTGCAGCGCCCATTCGACGCTGAGCTTGTTGACGTTGCCGGTGTTGATCTGCTTCGAGGCGCTGAAGCGCGTGTTGCCGCTGTCGCCGCCGTAGACCGGCCAGTTCTGGGCCTGTGCCGCGGCCGCGAGGCCGAGCGTCAGCCCGAGTGCGAGGGGTTTGAGAAAGCGTTTCATGAGATGTTGTCTCCTCTGGTTTTAGGGCAAAGTTGCGGTTCGGGCCGACCGCGGCGGTGCTCTTGCGAGTTTTCTGGTTTCCTTGACTACTGCCATGATGTGAGTTCCATCGTGACCGTGCCGCCTACCATGAACTTCGTGGGCGTTGGTTCCTTGCGCTCCAGGCGCACCAGCCCGACACCCGGGCAATACCATTCGAGCGTGACCAGCGGGATGTCGCGCCACTGGAACATCGCGTCGACGTAGAGGCGGATCTCGGCCCGTCCGGAGACGCGCACGCAGCCTTCGAATTCGCCGGCCGGGGTCTTGACCTTCTCGGCCAGCGCCTCGATCCGGTAGCGCATCGGAAAGGCCTTGTGAAAGTGGCGCACCTCGCGCGGCACCTCGTTCTTGCGTGCGAGCACGTAGGCCGTCGTCGGCGCTTCCCATTCGGTGCCGACCGCATAGGGCTTTTGCAGCACGTAGCGGCGCGGCTTGTCGAGCTGCGGCTCGCGTTCCAGCGGGTTGCGGCTGGCAATGCGGTAGATGCCGGTGGCATCGCTGCGCAGCCAGTATTCGATGCCGGAATCGCTGCGCCGCCGCCACGACAGCGCGCCGTCGATCGTGTCGCTGCCGCGGTTGGCCAGCACCAGGGTTTCGCGCTGGGTCGAGTCGGCTTCGTCGATGATGGTCGAGACCTGGTAGGTCCAGCGCCGCCCTTCGGCCAGCGGGAACAGCGCGTCGTCGCCGGGCGCAGCGCTGCAGGCTGCGAGCAGCAGCATGGCCGGGGCGAGCAGGGCTGCAGCGCGCATCATTTTTCCGGCAGCTGGGGTGAGGGCATGTCGCGGATCTTGATCTCCTGCTCATCGTTGCCGGGCTTGAGCCAGCCGGCGCCGCGGGCATTGCCGGCCTTGGCCTCGGCCGTGCCCATCTGGCTGATGCCGTCGCGGCCCTTGCGCACGCCCTGGTCGATCTGGGCATGCAGCTCCTTCGTGTAGGGCACGCGGTAGGCGCGCGGTTCGAGCTTGTTCACACCTTCGCGCGGCACGCTCACCCACATGAAGATCGAGCCCGGGTTCTTGGCCGAAGGCTCGTCGACCGCCGCGGCCAGCATCACAAAACGCTGGGGCAGCGCGTCGGCGCTCGGCACACCCCAGATCTGGTGCACGGCGTCGTTGCCGTAGAAATACAGCGCCGTCACCGCCAGCACCAGCACGCCTTTCATCCAGCCGGGCCAGCGCGACCACAACAGCGCGAGCAGGATCAGCAGCAGGAGCGCCGCAAACGAGAGAACAAGTGCCAGACCCATGATTCACAACCGCTCCACCAGTTTTGCCGGCAAGGTATTGAGGCTGCCGACGCTGCCGTCGGCGCTTACTGAAAAACGCACCAGCGTCGCTTCGTCGCCACGTTTGGCGAGCCGGTGCTGGCCGTTGAACACGACCTCAGCACGCGGGTTGACCTTGACGACCGAGAGCGTCACGTCGACCGGCTGGCCGGCCCTCGGGTTGCTCGTGTCGGTCTCTTTCGATTCGTAGTAGTGGGCGTTGACGACGTACTCGCCCGGCACGATGCCGCGGATCGTCACCACCTCTTGCCGGAACGGGCTCACCACGCGCCGGCCGTTGACGACGATCGAGCTGTTCGATTCGCCCCGGTCGTCGCGGTCGAGGTACATCAGCCCGGCTTCACGGTTGCGGAACCACACCACTTCGCCGGCCGGGTT
Source organism: Rhizobacter sp. (assembly GCA_043774765.1). Taxonomy (GTDB): domain Bacteria; phylum Pseudomonadota; class Gammaproteobacteria; order Burkholderiales; family Burkholderiaceae_C; genus LMDS01. Next base: position 2,531 of record JAYVTD010000378.1, read on the forward strand.
GCGCACCCAGGTGTCGATGTCGTTCGGGTCGAGGTCGGGCCACGACAGCGTGATGATGTATTCGGCCTTGGCCGGGATGTCGCCGGCCTTCGACTTGGTCGGGTTCATTGCCAGCAGCGCGACGATGAAGCAGAACACGAAGGCGATCAGCATGTTGAACAACATGTCGTAGAACGGATCGACTTCCGGTTCACGGGCAACGCGGCGCGGGCGCATGGTGGGTCAGCCTTCTCTGCGGGGGTTGATCGACAGGCCGTGCTGCTGCGCCACAGTGACCAGTTCATCGGCGTAACGATCGAGCCGCGTCAGCTGCACCCCGAGCAGGATGTTGCCGACCAGCCCGACCATCGTCGTCAGCAGCGCGACCCCCAGGCCGGTGGTCAGGCTCTTGAGCAGCTCCTGGGCCTGGGCCGGGTCGAAGTTCTGGATCTGGCCGATATGCAGCGCCAGGATCGAAAAGCCGATCACCTTGCCGAGCAGCCCGAGCTTGAGCTGGATCGCATTGACCCACCAGGCCGTGGCGTGTGGGCCGTGGGTGCGCTCGAGCAGCAGGTCGAGCGGCGCCGATTCATCGCGGGGCGCGGTGCCGAGCGCGTCCCAGTA
>JAYVTD010000379.1:0-10058 GCA_043774765.1 Rhizobacter sp.
CGATGGAAAATGAAATCATTGCTGCTGTGCCCTGCGGAACGTTGATGTGGAGCCTGGTTGCCCCAAGGCCACAGACACGTCAGCAACAAGAGATTCCAGTGAGGCGCTACTGCCTCAGACCTTCTTTGAGCGGGGAGTGGACCACACAGGCTTGTAAGCAGGTACGGGCAGTTCGTGCGAGTTCGGGTAACGCGCGTAAGCCGGTTCTTACAGACGGACAGCATCGCGGAGATCGTGGTGTCGGAGACATGCGCGCGCTGAAGGCATGGCGCGGCCGGGGTCGCCGGCATCACCCGCGAGCGGCGCGCCGGATATTCGCCCGATTCAGCCGGTCACGGTGAGACGGTCGGCGCGGGCTGCTTTCAGAACCCCGGACGGGTTCGAGTCGAGAACATCGACGGGACGGAGCTTGTTCAACAAGTCGTTCGGTCGTGTGAACCACTCAGCGAGCTCCCACCCGTCGAGCACGCTGCCGAACGCGCTGATCACAGGCACGAGTACTGACCGGATGGAGAGGTCGATCGGCTCGAACTGGAACATCGGGATCCAAATGCAGCCTCGCCACTCGAAGCCGAAGACTTCGCCCGAAGCGATGCATCGGCCCAGGCTGACGAAGTCTCCGATGTGCCGGTCTTCGAGCAATCGGGCCAGGTCATCGCCGCCGACGATGCCGCCGCTTCCGCGACAGGACTCGCATAACGAGACGAACTCCGGTTCGCTCGGACGGCGCGCGGCCATTTGACCGGGCACCCTCGCCCGGTGGTCGTCGGCCCGGGCGCTGGCGTGCATGGGGGTCAGTTGGGTGAACCGGCCGGGCCGGTGGCCCCGGCCGATGGTGGCGTCGCGATGCCGACCGAGTCGTCGAAGAAGGCATAGCCCAGCCGTTCGCGCTTGGCCCGAAGCATGGCCACACCGGCGGTCTTGATCAGGGCGTCTGCGCCAGCGCCCGGCCACGGGCCGATGGAGATACCGATGCTCGGGCGCACGCTCAGAAGAAGCTTGCCGATCTTCAAGGCGCGAAACTGGTCGCCCCAGTCGACCATCGCCACGTCGGCTGACGCTTCGTTCGGCGTGGAGCACAGGGCACGCGCGACCTGACAGTCGACCGGCGGTGATGCTGAGCGGGCGATGGCGGTGGTGGTTTTCATCATGCTGATGCTCGAGCGGCAGCGCTCTCGCGATTGAGCCGAGTCAGGGGTGCCCCGTCAGTGCGAAAGGCAACATTCGCACGCCGCTACCCGCTGCGGCCCGAGCGACACCGGCCGCGCCGCAACCTGAGCGATCAAGGCGCCGTCGTGAAGCTCCAGACTCTGCTGGCCTCCAGCGCGTTGCCAGCCAGGTCCTTGGCGCCGGTGCCGAGCGTGGCCGTGTAGGTGGTGTTCGGGTCGAGGTTGCTGACCGGCGTGAGATGGAGTGCGACCGGCGTGGTGAGGTGGTTGATGCGAACAAAGGTGGCCGTGTTCGTGGCCATGTCGAACGAGACCGTGCCGGTCACACGGTTGGCAGGCGCGCCGGCCGCGCCTGGTGTCGTCACGACCAGGTTGGCCGTGGTCATCGTCATCGGGTTCATCGGCTCGCTGAATGTGACGCTGACGGTTTGGCCGATCGCCACGCCCGAAGCGGCACTGGCCGGGCTGGCCGCGGCGACGACGGGGGCGGTGGCGTCGCCGGCGGCTCCGGTGACAAAGCTCCACGACACTCTTGCCGGCAGCGGCACGCCCGTCAGACCCCTCACCCCGGTGCCGATGCTTGCCGTGTAGGTGGCGTTGGCTGCCAGGGCGCCCGAGGGTACGAAGACGGCCGTCCGGCGCCCGTAGCTGACCGTTCCGGCAACCGCCACCGCGCTTGGCCCGGTCAGTGTGAAATTGGCCGAGGTGATGCTGGCGGAGTCCATGTCGGCGCTGAAGGTCGCCACGATGCTGCGGTTGACTGCCACGCCGCTGGCAGCGCCGGCGGGCACGGTCGTCGCCACGCCGGGCGCGCTGGCATCAGCGCCCGGACCGGTCACGAAACACCACGCAAAATCGTTCGCGAGCGGGTTGCCCGCCAGATCTTTGATGCCGGTGACCATGGTGGCGGTGTAGCGGGTATCGGGTGCCAGGCTGCTTGCCGGTTCGAACACGGCGATGTGGTTGGCCGCATCGAAAGTCACCGTTCCCGGAACCGCATCCACGCCGTTCGTCAGCCTGAAGTTCGCCGCGTTGATGGCAGCAGGAGTCATCGCCTCGCTGAACGTGACCGTGAGCCGGCCGTTGGTGCCGACGCCCGAGACATCTTCACCGGGCGACATCTGCGCCACGGTGGGCGCCGTGGTGTCGGGGGGGCCGCCGCTGCCGCCATTGCCGCCATTGCCGTTGCCGCCCGCCCCGCCTCCGCCGCCGCCGCCGCACCCGGCGAGCGAAGCAAGTAGCAGAGAAGCGGTCACAACCACCTTGCGATGTCCCATGAAAGAAGCCCTGTGTAAGCTCGCTAACGCGCAAGCGGTAAGGCGGTGTATCACGGGGAGCCGACGCCGACTGTTCGCAAGCGCACATAGCCCCAGCAGCGCGGCGCGGGTGGCTCAGCCCACTGCGCCGTCGCCCAGAGCATGCGAACAACCCCAGGCTGCCGTCATCTGGCGATGGCAGAAGACGTGGCCGCGATCATCGCCGGTCCGGGCTTGCGCCCTCAATGATGTTGCGGACAAGTGCGCCCAGTTCATCGAGCACGAACGGCTTGGTGATCATGTGCATGCGCGCACCCAGAAAGCCGTTGCGCGTGGCCGCCTGCTCCGCGTAGCCGGTCACGAACAGCACCTTCAGTAGCGGGTCGCGTTCGCAGGCGATTTCCGCGAGCTGGCGACCGTTCATGCCGGGCAGGCCGAGGTGACGAGCAGGTCGATGTGGCGGCCGCTCTCCAGCACGGTGAGCGCCTCGATGGAGTTCGTGGCTTCGACGTGGGCGTACCCCAGGTCTTCGAGCACGGCGACGATCACGGCCCTGACACTGGCCTCGTCTTCGACCACCAGGATCGTCTCGCCCGAACCGGGCAACGCCGCCGGCCCGCTCGGCACGGCCTCGGCGACCTCGCCTTCGGACAGGTCGCGTCGCAGATACAGCCGGACCGTGGTGCCCGTGCCCGGCTCGCTGTGGATTCTGACGTGCCCACCGGCCTGCTTGACGAAGCCGTACACCATCGACAGCCCGAGGCCCGTGCCCTGGCCGATCGGCTTGGTCGTGAAGAACGGCTCGAACGCCCGGGCGAGCGCACTCGCCGTCATGCCGGCGCCGTTGTCGGTGACGCTCAATGCAACGTACTCGCCGGGGTTCAGTTCGGGCTGGCTGGCCGCACAGGCGGCGTCGATCTGCGCATTGGCGACGGCGATGGTCAGCGCGCCGCCATCGGGCATCGCATCGCGCGAGTTGATGACGAGGTTCAACACCGCGTTCTCAAGTTGACCGGCGTCGATTCTGGCGGACCACAGGTCGGCGCTGACGGTGATCCGCAAGGCAATCCGGGGCCCGAGTGTGATGGTGAGCATGTCGTCCATCGAGGCGATCAGCCGGGCGACGTCGACGCGCTTGATGTCGAGCGACTGGCGGCGCGCGAACGCGAGCAAGCGCTGCGTCAGCGCCGTCGCCCGCTGGGTGCTGGTCGAGGCACGTTCCAGCAGCTTGTTGAAGTCTTCGACCTTGCCGAGTTTCAGCTTGCGTTGCATCAGCTGGATCGAGCCGTAGATGCTCGCCAGCATGTTGTTGAAGTCGTGCGCGATGCCGCCGGTGAGTTGCCCGATGGCCTCCATTTTTTGCGACTGGCGCAGTCGTTCCTCGGCCTGCTCGAGGGCCTGTTCTTGCGCCTTGTCGATGGTGATGTCGCGCGCGAAAGCGAAGAGCGCCTGCCCTTCCGGCGCGGCCGTCCATGAGAGCCACCGGTAACTGCCGTCGGCGTGCAGGTTGCGGCATTCGATCATCGGCATGGTCGCACCGGCGGCGGTGCGCGCCAGCACAGACTCGGCGCTCCGCAGGTCGTCGGGGTGGACCAGCGTGTCGAATCGTTTGCCGAGCACCTCGTGCGGCGCCCAACCCAGGATCTGCGTGAAGGCCGGGTTGACCTCCTGATAGATGCCGTCGTGGTTCAACACGGCCATCAGGTCGGGCGAGTTGCGCCAGATGCGCTCGCGCTCGCGGGTGCGCTCTTCGACGCGGCGCTCCAGCGTGGCGTTGAGGGCGAGCAGCGCCTCGCGGTCGGCGCGTTGGTCGTCGATGTCGGTGTTGGTGCCGACCCACCGCACCACCGCACCCGCGGCGTCCTTGATCGGCACCGCGCGCGCCAGGTGCCAGCGGTACGCGCCGTCGCCGCGGCGGATGCGAAGCTCGACCTCGTAGTGCGCACCGGTGTGCAGCGATACCGCCCAGGCTGCGAGCGCCCGATCAGCATCCAGCGGATGCATCGTGCGGGCCCAGCCGGCGCCGGCCAGTGCTGCGAATTCCATGCCGGCGTAGGCCAACGCCCGGTCGTTGAACCAGTCGAGCTGGCCATCGGCGGGAGAGGTCCAGACGTGGTTCGGAACCGCCTGCGCGAAGCTGCGGAACTTTTCTTCGCTCGCCTGCAGCACGAGCGCGTGTTCATGCGCGTCGGTCACGTCGATGCCTTCGACGAAGATGCCCGTCACTTCACCGGACGCGTTGCGCAGCGGCTGGAAGACGAGGTCGATGATCCTTTTCTCAAGCGGCTCGCCGGCGCCGCGCATCACCATCGCCGGCATGCCGCGCCCGGTGTAGGCCTCGCCGCTGGCATAGACGGTGTCGAGCAACTCGAAGAAGCCTTGATCGTGCATCTCCGGCAGCGCATCAAACGCGGTCTTGCCGATCAGGTCGCGGTGGCCGATGATTTGCAGGTACGCGGCATTGGTGACCTCGAACCGATGCTCCGGGCCGCGCAGGATCGCCATGAAACTGGGCGCCTGCTCGAACATCTCGCGCAGCCGTTGCACTTCGGCGACGCGCTCGCGCGCCGCCGCCACCTGCACGGTGGTTTCGGTGCAGGCACAGAACACACCGACCACGTTTCCGTCTTCGCCAGAGATCGGGGCAAAGCAGAACGAGAAGTGGGCCTCCTCCGCATAGCCGTGGCGCAGCAAATTGGTCTCGATGTCGTCCATGTAGATCGGCTCACCCGCATAGGCGCGCGCGAGAAACGGGCCCACCTCGTTGACGGCCTCGCTCCACACTTGCGCAAAGGGTTTGCCAATGGCCGGGTGGTGATTGCCCAGGATCTCGCGGTAGCCATCGTTGTAGAGCATCAACTGCGCTTCGCGCCAGAACAGCACCATCGCCTGCGCCGAGGCCAGCATGACGCCGACCATGGTCTTCAGCGACTGTGGCCACGTGTCGGGCGAGCCCAGTGGCGACGCCGCCCAGTCGTGCTCACGCAGCATCGCGCCCATCGCGCCGCCACCGTCGAGGAAACGCAGCTTCATGGCGGGCTCAAGGCGGCGTTGATCTCGTCCATCAACGCGTCCAGTTGTTCGAGCTCGAACGGCTTGGGCAATGCGCGCACGTTCGGGCCGAGGGTGGCGAGGTGATTGCCGTACTCGTAGCCCGAGCACAGCACCACCCACTGCGCGGGGTTCTGCGCCAGGAGGATGCGCGCCAGTTCCGTCCCCGACATTCCGGGCAGGCTGATGTCGGTCACGAGCAGATCGAACGCGCCCGACTGCCAGGCCGCCAGCGCCGCTTCGCCCGTGGCGACGGCAGCGACTGCCCGACCCGGGCCCTCGAGCATCTCACTCAAGGTTTCGCGCAATTCCCTGTTGTCTTCGACATACAGAATGCTCAAGGTCTTCATGCGCAAATCGGCGGTGGACGGAGCTTGATGGTAAGGGTTGGAGCGTTCCGATGGCGACCAACCTGTCTACGCAAGCCGAAGCAGTCCCGATCGCTCCTAGCGCGCCACCAGCCTGAACTCAAACCTCACCCCCAGCCGCTCGTCCGCCACCTGCACCGACTCGATCTGGAAAGCGTCCACCGAAGTTTGCAACTGCGCCCCGCTGTTCTGAAGCATCGAGCGAACTGCCTTCAATACATCGAGTTCGATCGCGCGCGGCAGCGCAGGCAACAGGCCCGATTCCAGCACCAGGCGCACGTTGGGGTCGTCGACGCTGTCGATGCGCAGATCGTCGAGCCGGACACTGCCGCCGTTGGCTGCGGGGCGGCCGGACACCACGGTCCAGGTCGTGATGCTGACGCCGACGCAAGAGTTGCCCAGGTCGACCCCCACGCGTGAAGAAAGCCGCGAGCGAATCTTGATGCGGCCATCTTTCAGTTCGACACTCGGGTTCTCGAGGTAGGCATAACAAGCGCCGCGTTGCAGGTCGTGGCGGCCCGCGTTGTTGAACATCGTCTGCACCACGAGTTTCTCGACGGCCGAGCGCTCCAGAACGATCTCTGCGGCTGGCGCACCGGTGGCGGCCAGAACCAGCGCGCCGCAAAGGCCGAGCCGACGAAGTGTTGCGTTGCGATGCATTTGCGTGTTCCCGGGTGCGCGCGTGCGCGTGATTCGTGCCTTGGTGGTGCCGCTCTGGATCACTCCGCTGCGGGCAGCCCCTCGAACGGCACGATGCGCTGGATCAGCGCCGAGCCTTCGCTCAGCAGAAAGTCCTTGAACGCGTGAGCCACCGGCGGCAGGCGCTTGTGGCGGCGGTGCACCACGTACCAGTGCAGCATCAGCGGGAAACCACGCACGTCGAGCACGCGCAGGTGGCCGTTCTGCAGCTCCTGGCTGATCGTGTGCGCCGACAGGAAGCTGATGCCCATGCCGGCGATCACTGCCTGCTTGATGGTCTCGGTGCTGCGGATTTCCATCGTGATGTTGATGTCGGCCAGCGCGCGGCCGAAACCTTCTTCCATCGAGTGCCATGTGTCGGAGCCACGCTCGCGCACCACGAACGGCTGGCGCATCAGCGAGGCCACGCTGATCGCGCTCTTGCCGACCATCGGGTGGCTGGGCGCGGCAACGATCACGTACGGGTGCGGTGCGAATGGCGCGTTCACCGTGTCCATGTCGGTTGGCGGGCGCACCATGATCGCCAGGTCGGTCAGGTTGTCGTTGATGTGGGTGAGCAGGCCTTCGCGGTTGTGCACCGAGAAGTTCAGCGTCACGCCACGGTGGCGGCTCGCGAACTCGACCAGCAGGTGCGGAAAGAAGTAGTCGCCAGCGCTGATCACGCCGACGTTGAGCTTGCCACCCGAAACGCCCTTGAACTGCGTCATCGCGATCTCGGCTGCTTCGAACTGCTGGATGATCGTGCGGCTGATCTGCAGCAGTTCGGTGCCGGCCGGGGTGAGGTAGATCTTCTTTCCGAACTGCTCGAAGAGCGCGTTGTCGGCGTGCTCTTCGAGCTTCTTCACTTGCGTGGAAACGGCCGGCTGCGTGAGGTGCAGCTCCTCGGCCGCGCGCGAAAAGCTCAGGTTGCGCGCGACCGACTCGAACACCTTCAGCTGGCGCAGCGTGGCGTGTTTCATCAAACGGGCCGCGCCAGGAAGACGCTTCAGCTCACGGGCTGCAAACGCACCAGCCCACGCTCCTGTTGCATCGTCTGCGCAAGCAGCTTGACGAGGGCGTAGACCGTGTCGATGTGTGGCGTGGGCGTGTCGGTCAGCCGCGCCAGCTCGGTTACCGCGCCGACCAGTGCGTCGATCTCGGGCGCGCGGCCGGCTTCCACGTCTTGCAGCATCGAGGTCTTGTGCTTGCCGACCCTTTCGGCGCCGGCGATGCGCTTGTCGATCGACACCCGAAACGTGATGCCCAGCTTGTTGGCGACCGTCTGCGCCTCGGTCATCATCGCCGCGGCGAGCGCGCGTGTCAGCGGGAACTGGCAGATGTCGACCAGCGTGGCGTGGCTCAGGCTGCTGACCGGGTTGAACGTGAGGTTTCCCCACAGCTTGAGCCAGATCTCGGAGCGGATGTTGTCGAGCACGGGCGCCTTGAACCCGGCGTTCGTGAAACTCGCCGAGACGCGGTTCACTCGCTCGCTGATCGAGCCGTCGAGCTCGCCGAGCGGGAAACGGTCGCCTTCGATGTGCTGCACCACGCCCGGCGCCACCAGCTCTGAGGCGGGGTAGACCACGCAGCCCAGCACGCGCGCGGCCGGGATCATCTTGCCGACCACACCGCTGGCGTCGACGCTCTTCACCGTTGTTCCGGCGAGCGCGCCGCCGTGCTCGTGGAAGTACCAGTAAGGCACGCCGTTCTGCATCGTCACGACCACGGTCTCGGGGCCGAAGAGCTTGGGCACGTCGCTGGCCACGGCCTCGACCTGGTGCGCTTTCATGGCCAGGATCACCACGTCTTGCGGGCCGGCCTGGGCGTAGTCGTTGGTGGCGCGCACGTTGCGCGTGTTCTGGCGCTGGCCGTCGGCCGCGATCAGCGTGATGCCGTTGTCGCGGATCGCCTCCAGGTTTGCGCCCCGCACGATGAAGGTCAAGTCTTCGCCGGCGATGGCGAGCTTGGCGCCCACCAGACCGCCGATCGCGCCTGCGCCGATCACTGCTATCTTCATGTCGAACTCCGGTAGTTGAATCCTTGTGCAAGCCCGAGCCGCGGCTTCAGCCGAAGCGGTTGACGAGCTTGCCGATGCCGCCGATCTCGACCTCGACCCTGCTGTCGGGCTTCATCGAGCCGACGCCGACCGATGTGCCGCACAGGATCACGTCGCCGGGGTAGAGCGTCATGTCGAAGGAGATCAGGCTGACCAGTTTCTGGACCGAAAAGCGCATGTCGCTGATCGGGTAGTTCTGCCGCACTTCGCCGTTGAGCAGCGTCGTCACGGTGAGGGTGCCGGGGTCGAGCCCGGTGGCCACCACCGGGCCCATCGGGCAGAAGGTGTCGAAGCCCTTGGCGCGTGTCCACTGCGCGAACGACGCGTCGCGGTTCAGGATGTCGGCCACCGTCACGTCGTTGGCACAGGTGTAGCCGAACACGTGGCCGAGCGCGTCGGCCTCGGTCACGCCGCTGCAGGTCTTGCCGATGACGATGCCGAGTTCGCCTTCGAACACCACCTTGCCTTCGCAGCGCGGCCGGCGGATCAGGTCACCGTGCGCGGCAAAGGAGTTGGGCGACTTCAGGAAGTAGAGCGGCTCGGGCGGCTCGGCCAGATTCAGCTTGGCAGCGAGCGCGTGGAAGTTGTTCCACATCGCGATGACCTTGCTCGGTGCGGTGGGCGAGAGCAAGCGCAGGTCAGCCAGTGCGAGCACGGTGCCGGTGGCTTGAGGCGTGCCGAACATATCGCCGCCGTGTTCATGCACCCGGGTGCCATCGAGTGTGCCGAAACCGACGTTGCCGGCGTGTTCGAAGCGGACCCATCGGTTTTGCATGACGTGCTCTTTCTGCCCGGATTCACGAATTGTCGGCGAACTCTTGTGCGCCGCTCAAATATCAGGCGCCGAGCTCCCCACCCAGGGTCTGCGCCCAGTCGAAATGCCGGCACGGGCGCGCTGCCGATGCGGTGGCGCGCTTTCTGTGCTGCTGCTGCTTTTCCTGGATCACACCGACCAGGAACGCAGTGTCGTAGGCCTTCAGCAAATGCGCTTGTTGTGTCTCGAGGTAATGCCGAAGTTGTGCTTCGGCATTCAGGCCGCTGCGGATCAACTGGCTGTAGGTATCGGAGTCCCAGTGCCAGCGAAAGCCCAGCTCGTGGAAGGCGGCGTTGTAGGCGTTGCGCTCGGTTTCGTCGAATCGGGATTGGGTGGGGAAATCGTTGACCATGAGCTTCTCCTTGAACTTTGTTTTCGCGCTGCCCGAAGTGGGCACCGCGTCGGCGTGTTCAAAATGTAGGCTCGGTGATCGATAAGCGATAGTTAAACTATTTTATGAAAACCATTCGCTTGTACTGATGCATGCACTGGCTCAAACGGCCCCCGCATCCAGCGCGTTCTGCAACGCGATGCCACCACCGTAGCTGCCTTGTGCCGGCACCACGCCGCCCAGCGAAACGCGGATCGCGCAGTACTTGAACTCGGGGATCTTCGCGAACGGGTCGAGTGCCGCATTGGTCAGCCGGTTGATCGCCGCTTCGTAGT
>JAYVTD010000380.1:0-4292 GCA_043774765.1 Rhizobacter sp.
ACGCCCCACCACGACGCCTCGCCGCCCTTCCACTTGCCTTCGAGCGCGTCGCCGGTGGCCTTGATGTAGTAAGGCGCCCAGTTGATGATGGCCGAGGCGAGGTGGGCCTTCGGTGCATAGGCGGTCATGTCGCTGTCCCAGCCGAAGGCCATCTTGCCGGCCTTTTCTGCCGTCTGCAGCACGGCCGACGAGTCGGTGTTCTGCATCAGCACATCGGCGCCACCGTTCAGCAGCGACTGCGCGGCCTCGGTTTCTTTCGGCGGGTTGAACCACTCGTTGATCCAGACGACCTTGGTCTTGATCTTCGGGTTGACCGACTGCGCACCCAGCGTGAAGCTGTTGATGTTGCGGATGACTTCCGGGATCGGGATCGAGCCGACCACACCGATGGTGTTGGTCTTGGTCATGCCGCCGGCGATCACGCCGGCCATGTAGGCGCCTTCGTACGTGCGCGAGTCATAGGTGCGCATGTTCTCGGCCTGCTTGTAGCCGGTGGCGTGTTCGAACTTCACGTCCTTCAGATCGGCCGCGGCCTTGAGCATCGGCTCCATGTAGCCGAAGGTCGTGCCGAAGATCAGCTTGTTGCCCTGGCCGGCCATGTCGCGGAACACCCGCTCGGCGTCGGCAGCCTCGGGCACCTTCTCGACGAAGCTGGTGACGATCTTGTCGCCGAACTGCTTTTCGACCGCCTTGCGCGCGTTGTCGTGCGCGAAGGTCCAGCCACCGTCACCAACCGGCCCGACGTAGGCGAACGCCACCTTCAGCGGCTCGGCCTTGGCCGGGGCGGCCGAAGCAGCGGCCATGGGTGCCGCCGATGCGGCAGCGGCCGGAGTCTCTTCTTTCTTGCCACACCCCACGAGGGCCGCGGTGGCGGCCAGCGAGGCCCAGCCCGCTGCCTTGATGAGTGAACGCTTGGAATGGAAGGTCATGTCGTCTCCAGGTTGAGGATTCGGTAGGTGGCACAAGACCACGAATTATGTGGCAGCGGATATCTCTAACCGCCGGGGAAAAACGGTTTGCCGATCGACGCCGGCATGTTGACGCGGATGAAGGTGGCGTTGCGCGAGATCAGCACCAGCACCACGATGGTTGCCAGGTACGGCATCATGGTCAGGAACTGGCTCGGAATCTGCACCCCTTCGCCCTGCAGGTGAAACTGCAGCATCGTCACGCCGCCGAACAGGTAGGCACCGAGCAAGACACGTGCCGGCCGCCAGGTCGCGAAGGTGGTCAGCGCCAGTGCGATCCAGCCTTTGCCGGCCACCATGCCCTCGACCCACAACGGCGTGTACACGACCGAAATGTAGGCACCCGACACGCCGCACAGCGCGCCGCCCACCATCACCGCCAGCAAACGAATGCGCCGCACCGGGTAACCGAGCGCGTGCGCCGATTCCGGCGATTCGCCGATCGAGCGCAGCACCAGGCCGGCGCGCGAGCGGTAGAGGAACCAGGCGAGTGCCACGGTCAGCGCGATCGCGATGTAGACCATCGGGTGCTGCTTGAACAGCGCCGGGCCGATGAAGGGAATGTCGGAGAGGAACGGCACTTCGAAACGCGGCCGCTCGGTCAGTTTTTCCTGCGTGTAGCGGATGCCGACAAAGGCCGAGAAGCCGGCGCCGAACAGGCTCAGCGCGAGGCCCGTGGCGTACTGGTTGGTGTTGAGCCAGATCACCAGCACACCGAACGCGGCGGCGAGCAGTGCACCGGCCGCAGCACCACCGGCAAAGGCGATCCAGTCGCTGCCGGTGTGCACGGCGGTGGCGTAACCGGCCACGGCCGCCACCAGCATCAAACCCTCGGCGCCGAGGTTGACGATGCCGGCGCGTTCGTTGATCAACAGGCCGAGCGCGGCAAAAGCGAGCACGGTGCCGGCGTTGAGCGTGGCAGCAAGAAGCAGTGCAAAGGATTCCATCACGCGCCCTTTCCGGTGGCCGCACCGGCCGTTGAAACGATCGTCGGGTTCGCTGCCTTCGGCGCAGGCCGCGCCGCCTGCCAGCGAATGCGGTAGTGGATCAGCGTGTCGCAGGCCAGCAGCGTGAACAGCAGCAGGCCCTGGAACACGCCGGTGAGCGACTTCGGCAGGCCGAGCCGCGACTGCGCCAGTTCACCGCCGATGTAGAACATGCTCATCAAGACGCCCGAGAACACGATGCCCACCGGGTGCAGCCGCCCCACGTAGGCCACGATGATCGCGGCGAAGCCGTAGCCCGCTGGCACATAAGGCGTGAGCTGGCCGAGCGGGCCGGCGACTTCGAGGGCACCGGCCAGCCCAGCCATGCCGCCCGACAGCAGCAGCGCCGTCCACAGCGCGCGACGCGACGAGAAGCCGGCGTAACGCGCTGCCGCAGGCGCCAGGCCCCCGACCTGCAACTGGAAGCCGGCGTAGGTGCGGAACAACAGCACCCAGAAGGCGGCGACCGCGATCAGAGCGATGATCAAACCGATGTTGACGCGAAAGCCCGGAAACAGCTTGGGCACGTTGGTCGATTTGAGGAAGGTGATGGTCTGCGGAAAGTTGAACCCGGCCGGGTCTTTCCACGGCCCGTAGACCATGTAGCCGAGCACCTGATCGGCCACGTAGACGAGCATCAGGCTGACGAGGATCTCGTTGGCGTTGAAGCGGTCGCGCAGGAAGGCCACGATGCCGGCCCACACCATGCCTCCGAACACACCGGCCAGCAGCACCAGCGCCACGATCCAGCGCCCGGTTTCCTGATTCGCCGTCATCGCCACACCGGCGGCAGCGATGCCACCGACGATGAACTGGCCCTCGGCGCCGATGTTCCACACATTGGAGCGGAAACACACGGCCAGGCCGAGCGCGATCAGGATCAGCGGCGTGGCCTTGACCGCGAGTTCGGTCAGCGCGTAGACGCTCTTCAGCGGCTCGACGAAGAACACGTAGAGGCCGCGCATCGGGTCCTTGCCGAGCATCACGAACAGGATCGTGCCGATCACGACCGTAATGGCCAGCGCGAGCACCGGCGACATCACCGACATCGTCTTCGACGCCTCGGGCCGGGCTTCAAGTTTCAGCATGATCGGTCTCCTTCACAGCGGCTCTGTTCCCGCTCCTGTCCCACAAGCCGCTCATCCATTCGCCGATCATCGGGATCGTCGCCTGCGAGGTCGGCACGCTCGGGCTCACCTTGCCCTGTGCGATCACGACCAGCCGGTCGCAGATCTCGAACAGCTCGTCGAGCTCTTCGCTGACGATCAGCAGCGCACAGCCCTTGTCGCGCAGCCCCAGCAGCTCGCCACGTATCTGCGCGGCCGCACCCACGTCCACACCCCAGGTCGGCTGCGAAACGATCAGCAGTTTCGGGTCGGCGTGGATCTCGCGGCCGACGATGAACTTCTGCAGATTGCCACCCGACAGGCTCTTGGCCGCGGCGTCGGGCCCGCCGGCTTTCACGTTGAAACGGCGGATCAGCTCCTGCGCCAAAGCCGTCACGTCTTTGGTGCGTACCCAGCCGCTCGATGCGACCGCTTCGGTGCGCGTCAGCAGCGTGTTCGCCGCCAGCGACAGCGTGGGCACGGCGCCGCGGCCGAGCCGCTCTTCGGGCACGAAGTGCAGGCCTTCCTTTCGTCGCCGTCGCGGCGAATGGTTCGAGATGTCCTTGCCGAACAGATGGATCGAGCCGGCCGGCGCCCGCGTGTCTTCGCCCGACAGTGCGGCCATCAGTTCCTGCTGCCCGTTGCCCGAGACGCCGGCGATGCCGAGGATCTCGCCTGCCTTGACCTCGAACCGGATGTCCGAGAGGTTCATGCCGAAGTGGTCTTCCTTCGCCAGCGTGAGGCCACGCACATCGAGCACCACGGCACCGAGCCTGGCCTGGATGTGCTGCAGCTGCGGCGGCTCGGCGCCGATCATCAGGCGGCTCAGCCCCGCATTGGTTTCGGTGCGCGGGTCGACCTGGCCGGTGACCTTGCCGCCACGCAATACGGTGCAGTTGTGGCACAGCGCGCGGATTTCGTCGAGCTTGTGGCTGATGTAGAGAATGCTCGTGCCCTCGCTGGCGAGCTTTCGCAGCACGACGAAGAGCTTGTCGACCGCCTGCGGCGTGAGCACCGAAGTCGGTTCGTCGAGGATCAGGCACTTCGGGTTCGTCATCAGCGCGCGCACGATCTCGACGCGCTGGCGCTCGCCGACCGAGAGTGTGTGCACCGGCCGCTGCGGGTCGACCTCGAGCCCGTATTCTTTCGCGACCTTGGTGATGCGCTGCGTCACTTCGGCCAACGTGAGCGACTTGTCGAGGCCGAGCCACACGTTCTCGGCCGCAGTGAGC
>JAYVTD010000381.1:0-6282 GCA_043774765.1 Rhizobacter sp.
GCTGACCTGGTCGCGCACGAAACCGGTGAAGGCGGCCTGCGTGCCCGGCGTGGCGCTCACGCCCAGCTCAAGAAGGCGCTTCCTGATGTCGGCCTGCGCCAGCACTTCGTTGGTGGCGGCGTTGATGCGCGCGACCACGTCGGCCGGCATCTTGGCCGGGCCGCTGATGCCGAAGAAGTTGTCGAGCACGAGCTTGCTGTAGCCGAACTCGAGCACGGTGGGCACGTCAGGGGCGAGCGGCGAGCGCTGCGCTGAAGTGACGGCGACGGGCCGGATCTGGCCGCTCTTGAAGTAGGGCACGAAAGCGGTGATCACGTCGATGCCTACGGGGATCAGGCCGGAGATGAGATCAGTCGTCATCGGTGCGCCGCCGCGGTAGGGCACGTGGGTCATCTTGATGCCCATGGTGCGCAGCATCAGCTCGCCGTAGATGTGGCCGATGGACGCCGGCCCACCCGAGCCGAACTGCAACTGGCCCGACTTGCGTGCCGCGTTTTCCAGATCGACGATGGTGTTGATGCCCGCGGCCGGGTTGGCCATCACCACGCAGGGCGCCGAGCCGATCGAGGCGATGTGCGTCAGGTCGGTCAGCGGGTCGTAGGGCTGTTTCTCGAGCGCGAACGGGCCGATCGAGATCGGCGTGGAGTTCGACAGCATCAGCGTCAGGCCGTCGGGTGCCGCTTGCACGACGGCCGTGCCGCCGATGCTGCCACCTGCACCGGGGCGGTTGTCCACGATCACGGGCTGGCCCAGTTTCCTGCCGAGCTGCTCGCCGACGACCCGCGCCACGATGTCGCTCGCGCCACCGGCCGCGAACGTGACGATCATGCGGATCGGCTTGTCGGGGTAGGCGGCGAAGGCCGGCAAGGCGAGCGTGGCAGCGCCGCCGGCGGCGAAGCGCAGAACGTCGCGGCGGGTCGTGCGGGCGGCAGAGCGTGGGGCTGAGCGTGAAAGCGGCGTGTTCATGGAGCGATCCTCGCGTTGAAGTGAAAGAAGGGGGCCGAGCAGGTTTCGTGCCTCGGCTTCAGGCCGGGCTCGAGTGCGCGAAAGGGTGAACCGTGGCCCAGTGGCGTGCGATGTCGATGCGCCGGCACACCCAGACCCGCTCGTGCTGCTGCACGTGGTCGAGGAAACGCTGGATCGCCTTGAAGCGCCCGGGCCGGCCGAGAATGCGGCAGTGCATGCCGATGTTGAGCATCTTCGGCCGATCTTCACCATCAGGGTCACCCTCGGTGTACAACACGTCGAACGCGTCTTTCAGGTAGTTGAAGAAGTGGTCACCGGTGTTGAAGCCCTGCATCGAGGCGAAGCGCATGTCGTTGGTGTCGAGCGTGTAGGGCACGATCAGGCGCTGCATCAGCGTGCCGTCGCTCTTTTCGACCGGCATCCAGAACGGCAGGTCGTCGCCGTAGTAGTCGCTGTCGTATTCGTAGCCGCCGTGGTCGGCCACCAGCCGTTTGGTGTTGGGGCTGTCGCGGCCGGTGTACCAGCCGAGCGGCCACTGGCCGGCGGTCATGTCGTGAATGATCTTGGTGCCGATCTCGACGTGGCGGCGCTCGCGCGATTCGCTCATGTGCTGGTAGTGAATCCAGCGCCAGCCGTGGCAGGCGATCTCGTGTTTCTGTTCGAGCAGCGCCGCCACCAGATCGGGGTTGCGCTGTAGCGCCATCGACACGCCGAACACGGTGAGCGGCAGGCCGCGCTTCTCGAACTCGCGCAGCAGCCGCCACGCGCCGACGCGCGAGCCGTATTCGTACATCGACTCCATCGAGAGGTGGCGCGTCTCGAACGCCTGCGCGCCGATGATCTCGGAGAGGAAGGTTTCCGACGACGGGTCGCCGTGCAACACGCAGTTCTCGCCGCCCTCTTCGTAGTTGAGCACGAACTGCACCGCGATCTTCGCCTGGCCCGGCCACTGCGCATGCGGAGGCGTGCGGCCGTAGCCGATCAGGTCGCGGGGGTAGTCGGTGGTTTTCATCGGGTTCGGGTTCGGTTCAGCGTGGCAGCAGCACGGATTCGAGATCGGCCACGCGCGGGTCGAGCTGCAGATTGCGTTCGACGTTGCGCAGGTGCGATTCCATCAGGCGCGCGGCTGCGCGCGGGTCGCGCTTTTCGATCGCGTCGACGATCGCGACATGTTCCTCGAAAGAATGTTCGGCCGAGTGCGACGACTGGTACATCAGCGCGATCAGCGAGCAGCGCGAGACCAGCTCGCCGATCATGCTGGCCAGCACCTCGTTGCCGAGCATGCGTGCGATCACCACGTGAAAGTCGGCGAGCAAACGTGTGCGGCCTGACACGTCGGTGAGCTGGATCGCGGCTTTCTCGGCAGCCAGGTGGGCACGCAGCTCGGCGATCTGCTCGGGCTTGAGCGCCACTGCGGCGCGTTTGATCATCGCGGCCTCGAGCATGTTGCGTGCGTCGAAGACCTGGCGCGCTTCTTCCACGCTCGGCTCGGCCACACGTGCGCCGCGCGCGCTCTCGAGCGTGATGAGCTTGTCGCGGCTCAGCTGGTTCAGCGCCTGGCGCACCAGCGTGCGCGAGACCTTGAAGATGTCGGCGATCTTCTGCTCGGCGAGCTTGGTGCCCGGCATCAGGCGGCGCTCGACGATCGCCGTGGTGATCGAGTCGGCAATGCGTTGAGTGGCGGTGGCCTCGGTCGAAACGCTGCGCGGCACCAACGGGCGTGCGATGCGAATGACTTGCAGCTTCGGGGCGGGGCGGGGCATGCTCGGGATCGAATGTTGCTTGATTTGTGATCTAAAGTGTATACACTTTTGCGCAGAGTTCAAACTCTGTTCAAACAATTCTGCGGCGTCGCTTGCCGCACTTCGATTTACATCCCACCCGGAGAAGACCTTGGGCAAACTCACCACCCACGTGCTCGACACCGCCAACGGCTGCCCGGCCGCCGGCATGGCCGTGCGCCTGTACAGCATGGCAGGCGGCACGCCGGCGCTGATCAAGTCGATCACGCTGAACCACGACGGCCGGGCCGATGCGCCGCTGCTCGAAGGCGCGGCCTTCCAGCCCGGCGCCTACCGGCTGGTGTTCGCGGTCGCGGGCTACTTCCGCGCACGCGGCGAAACGCTGGCCGAACCGCCTTTCCTCGACGAAGTGCCGCTCGACTTCGGCTTGGCCACGGTGGGCCAGCACTACCACGTGCCTCTGCTCGCCAGCGCCTGGGCCTACTCGACCTACCGCGGAAGTTGAGGCTGCTTCCGGGTATTCCCGTATGCGATTTGTTTAACAAAGTGTATACACTTTTGATTGCGTCGCCGCGGAGCCCCGTTCCCAACGGGTCGTGACGTTCACTCCTTGCAGAGCCCGCTGTGGCAAGGGATCACACAGGCCCGGTATTTGCTGAATGAGCGTCGGCACCGGCTTGTGCTGCCAACTGGAGCTACTTCGCGCATGGACGCATATGTTCTCGACTGGGTGAACCTGCTGTTGCGCTGGACCCACGTGATCGTGGCCATCGCCTGGATCGGATCGTCGTTCTACTTCGTCTTTCTCGACAACAGCCTCACGCCTCCGCTCGACCCGGTGCTGAAAGAAAAAGGCGTGGGCGGCGAGCTCTGGGCCGTGCATGGCGGCGGTTTCTACCACCCGCAGAAGTACGCGGTGGCACCGAAGCTGATCCCCGAGAACCTGCACTGGTTTTACTGGGAGAGTTACGCCACCTGGCTGACCGGCTTCGCGCTGTTCACGGTGCTCTACCTGTACCAGGCCAGCACCTTCCTGATCGACAAGAGCCTGTACGCGTGGTCAAGCCCGGCCGCGATCGCCGCGGCGCTCGCTTTCCTGGTGGTCTGCTGGGTCGTCTACGACGTGATCTGCCGCGCCTTCGGGCAGCGCGCGGGCGGCGACCGCATCGTCGGCATCGGCGTCACGCTGTTTGTCGTGTTCGCGTCGTGGCTGGCGTGCCAGCTGTTCGCCGGGCGCGCGGCGTATCTGATTGTCGGCGCGATGCTCGCCACGACCATGAGCGCCAACGTGTTCTTCTGGATCATTCCGGGCCAGCGCACGGTCATCAAGCAGCTCAGGGCGGGCGAGGCGGTCGACCTGATCCACGGCCAGCGTGCCAAGCAGCGCAGCGTGCACAACACCTACTTCACGCTGCCGGTATTGATCGCGATGCTCAGCAACCACTACGGCTTTCTGTACAGCGCGCCGCACAACTGGCTGGTGCTGGTGCTGATCATGCTGGCCGGTGCGCTGATCCGCCATTCATTCGTGGCGCGCCAAAAGGCGCTGGTGCAAGGCAAGCCGGTGCCGTGGGCTTATGCCATCGTCGGCACGCTGCTGATCGTTGGCCTGGCCGTGTGGCTCGCGCCGGCGCCACAGCCCAAGGCGGCGGCGGGCGCGCCGGCTGTGAGTTACGCCGAGCTGCGCCAGGTGCTCGACCAGCGCTGCACGATGTGCCACAACGAGCAGCTGCAAAGCAAGAACATCGCACTGCACACGCCCGAGCTGGTGGCGAAGAACGCGCTGGCGCTATACCAGCAGGCGGTGGTGCTCAAGGCCATGCCGATGAACAACGCGACCCAGATCACCGATACCGAACGGGCCCTGATCGGGCGCTGGTTCAACGCCGGCGCGCCGACGAATTAAACGCGCCGCACACCCAACAACGATCGCGGAGGAAGAACCATGACGACCCAGACCGTTCACCCCGTTGATGAAGTGCTGCCGGTGCCGCGCCTCGTCGCTCGAAGCGGTGAAGCTGGCCGAAGCGCGTTGAGTATCCGGGCATGCAGACGCTGCTGATCCGCAACGCGCGCCTGCTCGTCACCATGGACGCGCAGCGGCGCGAGATCAAAGGCGGCGCGGTGTTCGTGCGTGGCAACGTGATCGAAGCGGTCGGCCCCACGGCCGAACTGCCGGCCACGGCCGACGAAGTGATCGATGCACACGACCAGATCGTGATCCCGGGTCTGGTCAACACCCACCACCACATGGTCCAGACGCTCACGCGCGCCTGCGTGCAAGACGAAGCGCTGTTCGGCTGGCTGCAAGGGCTGTACCCGATCTGGGCCAACCTGACGCCGGAGATGATCGCCGTGAGCGCCCATACCGCGATGGCCGAGCTGCTGCTGTCCGGTTGCACGACCAGCAGCGACCACCTCTACATCTACCCCAACGGTGTGCGGCTCGACGACAGCATCGAAGCCGCCGTGCAGATCGGCATGCGCTTCCACGCCGCGCGCGGCTCGATGAGCGTGGGCCAGAGCCAGGGCGGGTTGCCGCCCGACCGTGTGGTCGAGCGCGAAGCTGACATCCTGAAAGACACGCAGCGCCTGATCGAGCGCTGGCACGACCCGGGTCGCTTCGCGATGCAGCGTATCGTGGTCGCGCCGTGCTCGCCGTTTTCCGTCAGCCGCGAATTGATGCGTGACTCGGCCGTGCTTGCCCGCGAACACGGCGTGTCGCTGCACACGCATCTGGCCGAGAACGACAACGACATCGCCTACACGCGCGAGAAGTTCAACTGCACCCCGGCCGAATACGCCGAACAACTCGGCTGGCTCGGGCCTGATGTGTGGTGCGCGCACTGCGTGAAGCTCGACGCCGCCGGCATCGCGCTGTTCGCGCGCACCGGCACCGGCGTGGCCCACTGCCCCTGCTCGAACATGAGGCTGGCCTCGGGCATCGCGCCGATCCGCGCGATGCGCGATGCCGGCGTGCCGGTGGGTATCGGTGTCGACGGTGCGGCGTCCAACGACGCCGGCCACATGCTCGGCGAAGCGCGCATGTTGATGCTGCTGCAGCGGGTGGCGCATGGCCCCATGAAAGGGCCTTCGGCGATGTCGGCGCGCGAGGCGCTCGAAATCGCCACGCTCGGCGGCGCGAAGGTGCTGGGCCGCGACGACATCGGCGCGCTCGCCGTCGGCATGGCCGCTGACATCGTGACCGTGCCGCTCGACCACATCGGCGTGGCCGGTGCCCTGCACGACCCGCTCGCGGCGCTGTTGTTCTGCCACGTTCCGCGCGTGCGGCACGCCATCGTCAACGGCCGCTTCGTGGTGCGCGACGGCGGAGTCACGACGCTGGATCTGCCGGTGCTGGTCGAGCGCCACAACCGCCTTGCCGCCTCGCTGGCGCAGGCCGCGTATTCAACGCACTGAGAGCAGGGCCCTGGCTTGCGGCCGCGCCGTCGTCACTCGATGCGCCAGAGCTGCGCCAGCAGCAACTTGCGGTCGGCATCCTCACCAGCCTGATCGGCCAGCTCGGTGAAGAAGACTTCGCGGCTGCCGGCCCGCGCGGCGGCACGCCGCACGA
>JAYVTD010000382.1:0-6641 GCA_043774765.1 Rhizobacter sp.
GACGCCGTGCTGGGCTTTGCTTCGAGCGAGGTGCGGCGTGGCTGACGGCGCCGAAGCGGCGCGCCGCTATTTCGCCGCGCGCAGCAAGACGGTATTGACCTTTCTCGGTTACTCCGGCTCGGGTTACGAAGACGAAGCGGTGATGATCGCGCATGCCGTGCTGGTGCTGAACGAAGCCGACCCACGCACCACGCTCGTGAACATCGGCGCCACGCCCGACGGCATCGGCGCGGTCTACGCGCTGGCCCAACGCCTGGGCTTCGAGACCACCGGCATCGTTTCGACCCAGGCGCGCGCCAACGGCGTGGCGATGTCGGCCTTCGTCGACACGGTGTTCGAGGTGCAGGACGACAGCTGGGGCGGTTTCGTCAAAGGCACGACCCGGCTCTCGCCCACGTCGCAGGCGATGGTGGACTGCAGCGACCGGCTGGTCGCGATCGGCGGCGGCGAGGTGGCGCGCGACGAACTGCTGGTGGCGCAGCAGCGAGGCAAACCCACGCAATTCATTCCCACCGACATGAACCACGCGGCAGCGCGCGCGAAGGCCGCGAAAGCCGGGCTGCCCGCACCCACCGATTTCAGCGGTCCGGCCGCAGCCGCCTTGCGCTGAGCCGCGTCAGGCGCCAGGCGCGGCGCGCGGCAGCGACAGCGTCGCCAACGCGCCGCCACCATCGGTCGCGTTCTTCAGCGTCACACGGCCGTGATGCAGCTCGGCGATCTCTTTCACGAACGGCAGGCCGAGGCCGGTGCTCTTCTTGCGCGAGTTCGGTCGCGCAAGCGAATAGAACTTCTCGAACACCTTGTCTTCGGCGTAGTCGGGAATGCCGGGGCCGTGGTCGCGCACACTGACGTCCACGCTGCGCGGATGCACGGTCAGTGTCAGCGCGATGCTGGCGTTCGTGGGTGAGAAGTCGAGCGCGTTGTCGATCAGGTTGGCGAGCGCTCGGCGCAGCAAAAACGCGTCGCCTTCGACGTTCGCGTCGTCACCGGCCACCACTTCGACCGTCAGACCACGCGCCGCGCCAGCGGCCTGCGCGCTCGCGGCCAGCTCTTCGAGCAATGCGCGCAGCGGGATCGGCGCCGTCTCGTCGAGGCTGCGGCGCGATTCGAGTGCGGTCAGCTCCATCATGCGG
Organism: Rhizobacter sp.; assembly: GCA_043774765.1. Taxonomy (GTDB): domain Bacteria; phylum Pseudomonadota; class Gammaproteobacteria; order Burkholderiales; family Burkholderiaceae_C; genus LMDS01. Next base: position 1,134 of record JAYVTD010000382.1, read on the forward strand.
TCGACCAATTCCTGGATGCGCTGCGTCTCGCGCACGATGTTGGCGCTGAAGCGGGCACGGTCGGCGTCGGCCATCGGTTCCTGCAGCAGCTCGGCGGCACCGCGGATCGCCGACAGCGGGCTCTTCACTTCGTGCGTCAGCGTCTGCACATAGTCGGCCACGTAGTTGCGGCCGGCGAGCGCGTCTCGCATTTCGTCGTAGGCCGCACCGAGCGCACCGAGTGCACGCCGGCCCAGCCGTGGCAGGCTGAAGCTGCGTTGCGCACGCACGTAGCGCACGTAGTCGGCGATCACGCCGAACGGCCGCACCAGCCACACCGACAGGATGACCGCGAGCAGCAGCACCGCCACCACCGAGGTCGCACCGACCAGCAAGGTCTTGCGCCGTGCCGCTTCGACGAACTGGCCGAAGCTCTGCACCGGCTTGCCGACGCTGACGGCGCCGATGATGCGGTCGCCGCCACTCGCCACGTCGCGCACCGGCGCGGCCACGAACATCACCGAGGTCTTCGGGTCGCCGTCGACATCGCGGCTGGTGCGCGCGCCGTACTCGCCCTGCAGCGCGAGGTGGATGTCGTGCCACTGCGAGTGGTCGGCACCGAGGTGGCGGTTCATCGAATCGAAGACGACCCTGCCGGCTCGGTCGACCACCGTCAGGCGCAATTCGACGCGGGTCTTCTCGAAGCCGAAGATGTCGGCCGTGAAACGGCGTGCGTAGAGCGACTGGAACAGCGGGCCGAGGGTTTCGGTCTGCAGGTCGCCGTCGTGCGACGCGCCTTCCACGAGCACCGCGAGCAGCTGCGCGGTTTCGACCAGCGATTCTTCGGCCGACTCGCGGTAGCGCGGGTCGATGTCGCCGAGTTGGCGGTACATCAACACACCCACGCCGAGCGCGTAGGCGAGCAGGATGCCGATGAAGATGCGGGTGCGTTTGCTCAAGCGGGCGAAGGCAAAGCGACGGGAAGGTCTTCGGCCAGTGCGTAGCCGCTGCCGCGGTGCGTGCGGATCGGTTCCAGCGCGGGCGCGACGAGCTTCATCTTCGCGCGCAGCGTCTTCACGTGCGCGTCGACCGTGCGGTCGAGGCTTTCGGTCGCGTCGCCCCACACGCGGGCCAGCAACGCATCGCGCGAGAACACGTGGCCTGGGCGCGAGGCCAGCGTCTGCAGCAGGCCGAACTCGTATCGCGAAAGTTCGAGCGCACGGCCGTAGAAGCGGATCTGGCGGCGGCTTTCGTCGACCGCCACGGGCAGAGTCAGCTCGGCTTTGGCGTTAGCGATGATGGGTGCACTCGGCTTGTTGGAGCGCCGCAGAAAGCCACGCACCCGCGCCACCAGCTCACGCGGTGAAAACGGCTTGTTGATGTAGTCGTCGGCGCCCAGCTCCAGGCCGACCACGTGGTCGATCTCGTCGCTGCGCGCAGTCAGGAAAACTACCGGCACGTCGCTCGCCGCACGCAGCCGCTTGAACACCTCGAAGCCGCTGGTGTCAGGCAAGCCGACGTCGAGGATCACCAGCGCCGGCGGCTCAGCGCGCGCCGAGGCCAGCGCTTCTTCGCCGGTGGCACACCACACCGGTTCGAAGCCTTCGGTGCGCAGCGCGTACTGCAACGTGTCGGCAATGCCTGGCTCGTCTTCGACGATCAGGATGCGGGGCTTCATGACAGGCCCTCGTTCGGCGAGTACGCCGCCCGATCCCCCGAGGGGATCTCGCCCGCCTTGGGGCGGCCCGGCGCCGGGCTCGTCAAGTCAGCCAAGACCTGGCTCACTCCGTCGGCAAGAAACCTTCGATCGATAGATAGCGTTCGCCGGTGTCGTAGTTGAAGCCGAGCACGGTCGCGCCCTTGGCGAGGTCGGGCAGTTTCTGAGCAATGGCAGCGAGCGTGGCACCCGACGAAATGCCGACGAGGATGCCTTCTTCGCGAGCGCAACGCCGTGCCATCTCGCGCGCCGCTTCGGCTTCGACCTGGATCACGCCGTCGAGCAACTCGGTGCGCAGGTTCTTCGGAATGAAGCCGGCGCCGATGCCCTGGATCGGGTGCGGGCTGGGCGCACCGCCGCTGATCACCGGCGAAGCCGTGGGCTCGACTGCATACACCTTCAGCTTCGGCCACATGGCCTTGAGCACCTGCGCGCAGCCGGTCAGGTGGCCGCCGGTGCCCACGCCGGTGATCAGTGCATCGACCCCGCTCGGGAAATCGGCCGCGATCTCCTGCGCCGTGGTGCGCGCGTGCACATCGATGTTGGCCGGGTTCTCGAACTGCTGCGGCATCCACGAGTTCGGTGTTTCCGCGACCAGTTCCATCGCGCGGGCGATCGAGCCCTTCATGCCCTTTTCGCGCGGCGTGAGCACGAAGCTCGCGCCGTAGGCGAGCATCAGGCGGCGGCGCTCGACGCTCATGCTGTCGGGCATCACGAGGATCAGCTTGTAGCCCTTCACGGCCGCCACCATCGCCAGGCCCACGCCGGTGTTGCCGGAGGTCGGCTCGATGATCGTGCCGCCGGCTTTCAGCGTGCCCGAGAGTTCGGCCGCTTCGATCATCGACAGCGCGATCCGGTCCTTGATCGAGCCGCCCGGGTTCGAGCGCTCGCTCTTGACGTAGACGCTGTGGCTGTTGCCGAACAGGCGGTTGATGCGAACGTGCGGCGTGTTGCCGATGGTGGCGAGAATGTCTTGAGCAAGCATGGCGGCCTCCTTGTTGGAGCACTGATTATCGGCGCGGGCATGAAGAAAACACCGAAGCAGTTACCCCACCGCCTTTGCGACAATGCCGCATGTACGCACCGCTTCAAAACGACAGCTTCCTGCGCGCCTGCCTGCGCCAGCCCACCGAATACACCCCCGTCTGGCTGATGCGTCAGGCCGGCCGCTACCTGCCGGAATACCGCGCCACACGCGCCAAGGCCGGCAGTTTCATGGGCCTGGCAACGAACACCGACTACGCCACCGAGGTCACGCTGCAGCCGCTGGAGCGCTACAGGCTCGACGCCGCCATCCTGTTCAGCGACATCCTGACCGTGCCCGATGCGATGGGCCTGGGCCTGTCTTTCGCGCTCGGCGAGGGCCCGAAGTTCGCGCACCCGGTGCGCGACGAAGCGGCGGTCGCGAAGCTCGAAGTGCCCGACATGGAGAAACTTCGCTATGTGTTCGACGCCGTCACGTCGATCCGCCGCGCGCTCAACGGCCGGGTGCCGCTGATCGGTTTTTCGGGCAGCCCGTGGACGCTGGCCTGCTACATGGTCGAAGGCGCCGGCTCCGACGACTACCGCCTCGTCAAGACCATGCTCTACAGCCGGCCCGACCTGATGCACCGCATGCTCACCGTCAACGCCGACGCGGTCGCGCAGTACCTGAACATGCAGATCGAAGCCGGCGCACAAGCCGTGATGATCTTCGACAGCTGGGGCGGCGCGCTCGCCGATGGCGCGTTCCAGGCCTTCAGCCTGGCCTATACGAAGCGAGTGTTGCAACAACTCAAGCGCGAACACGGCGGCCAACGCATTCCGCACATCGTATTCACCAAGGGCGGTGGCCTGTGGCTCGACCAGATTGCCGACCTGAACCCCGACGTGGTGGGCCTGGACTGGACCATGAACCTGGGCAAGGCACGCGCGCTGGTCGGAGACCGGGTCGCGCTGCAGGGCAACATCGACCCCAACGTGCTGTTTGCCGGGCCGGAGCAGATTCGCGCCGAAGTGACGCGCACGCTCGAGAGTTTTGGTGCGCCGGCGAACGCCGACGGCAGTGTCGCCGGCCACGTGTTCAACCTTGGCCACGGTATCAGCCAGCACACCCCGCCCGAGAACGTGTCGGTGCTGGTCGACACGGTGCACGAGGTCTCGCGCCGCCTGCGCGGCACGGCCTGAGAGCCCGCGCACCCCCGCCGGATCGCGACGACCTGCAATGACTGTCATTTCGCAGGTAAGTGAGCGCTCAGGGCTTGACTTATCCCCAAAATCTGACCTCAAGGCTCTCGCGCCGGCGACTGTTGCGATGCAGCATGCAAATTTCACCAAGCTGCGCCAAGTTGTTGATTTCATTAGGGGTCGGCCAGTGCCCCGAAAGCGGGCAATCTCTTCCGATCCCTTGCGCAGCAAGCGTTTGCGGCCGTTCAAGGAGAGTTACACACAAAGTTATCCACAGATTGCCTAGAGAATTTCAGAATCCGTTCAAAATCATCGACTTACGGGCCGTCTTTGCAAGATCTTTTAGCTTTGAGCGATAACTGTTCTGCGCTGCACCATGGCTGAGACAGTTCGGCTGCGGGTGGCGGTCGATGCGCCACAGCACACTGGGTTGATCGGTCCGCTCGATTACATCAGTGAGCGCATGCTCTCACCCGGAACATTGGTGAGTGTGCCATTTGGACGACGCGAAGTGCCTGGCCTGGTGTGGTCGGGTGAGCCGGGCGACACGGCAGCCGTCGATTTGAAGGCCGTTTCCCATGCGCTGCCGTCGTTGCCGCCGCTCATTGCCTCCTGGCTCGAACTCGTCGAATTTGCATCTGCTTACTATCAGCGCAGCGTCGGTGAAGTGGCGCTCTCGGTGCTGCCGCCCGAACTGCGCAAACTCGACGACACACAACTCGCCAACCGCATCAAAAAACTGCACAAGGCGCTCGCTGTGCGGCCGGCAGCGCCGACCGAAACCGAGGCGCCGCCGCTGAACGAGGCACAGACCGATGCGCTGCGGCAGATCGGCGCGGCCGACGGCGCGAGCACCGTGCTGCTGCACGGCGTGACCGGCAGCGGCAAGACCGAGGTCTACCTCGGCGCTGCGGCACGCGCCCTGGCTTTGGGCCAGCAGGCGCTGGTGCTGGTGCCCGAGATCAACCTCACGCCGCAGCTCGAAGCCCGTTTCACCGAGCGGTTCGCCGGCCGCCACATCGTGTCCTTGCACAGCGGCTTGACCCCGGCGCAGCGCTTGCGCAGCTGGCTCGCGGCACACCTGGGCCTGGCCGACCTGGTGCTGGGCACACGGCTGGCGGTGTTCGCATCGATGCCGCGGCTCGGCCTGATCGTGGTCGACGAAGAACACGACCCGTCGTACAAACAGCAGGAAGGCGCGCGTTATTCGGCGCGTGACCTGGCGGTGTACCGCGGCAAGCTCGAATCGGCGACCGTGTTGCTCGGCTCGGCCACCCCTTCGCTCGAAACCTGGCAGCGTGCCAACGAGGGCCGCTACCGGCGCCTGGCGCTGCCGGCGCGCATCGGCGGTGGCGCGTTCCCGACCGTTCGTCTGGTCGACATGAATCTGCTGCCCAAGACCAAGGGCGTGAACAGCTCGCTCTCGCCGCCGCTGGTGGCGGCCTTGCAGCTGCGCATCGACCGCGGTGAACAGAGCCTCGTGTTCCTGAACCGCCGCGGTTATGCGCCGGTATTGCACTGTGCCGACTGCGGCTGGAAGAGCGGCTGCCCGCACTGCAGCGCCTGGCGCGTGTTCCACAAGCTCGACCGCACGCTGCGCTGCCACCATTGCGGTTTCACCGAGCGCGTGCCGCGCGCCTGCCCCG
>JAYVTD010000383.1:0-4296 GCA_043774765.1 Rhizobacter sp.
GTTGGCCTTGGCGAAGATCGGCCAGGCCTTGCGGCCGGCGTCGAACACCGGCGCGCCAAGCTTCTTGCCGTTCAAATCCGCAGGTGTCTTGATGCCCGACTTCTTCAGCGCCAGCACCGCGGCCGGCGTGTTGTTGTAGACCATCATCACCGCCACCGGCTTGTTGGTGGCGGCCGGGTTGTTGGCGTGGAATTCCATCAGCGCCGCCAGGTCGGCGAAGCCCATGTCGTAGGAGCCCGAAGCCACGCGCGTGACGGCGCCGCCCGAGCCGTTGCCGGCATCGACCGTGACGTTGAGCTTCTCTGATCTGAAATAGCCCTTGGCGACCGGCACCAGGAACAGGGCCGCAGGGCCTTCGAAGCGCCAGTCGAGCTGGAACTTGACGGGGGTTTCCTGGGCGCGGGCGGGCAGGGCGGCCAGGGCCAGGCCGGCGGCGACAGAAGCGAAGAGCGCGCGGCGCGAAAAGGTGAGGGCGTGGTTCAAGAGGTCTCCAGCAGGATTGATTGCGATGCGGGCACAGAAGCAAATTCTGTGCGCAGAGGGCCGGGCCTTGCACCGAGGCGAACCCGCATGCCGGGCGTTTTCAGTGTCGAACGGACGGGCCAGTCGGTCGCCGCCGCGTGCGGCCCAGGTTGGCCGCGATCATCGCCGCGACCAGCGTGACCAGCCACGAAAAGTAGATCCACAGCAGGAACAAGGGGAGCACCGCAAAGGCCCCGTAGACCGCCTTGTAGGTGGGCAGCTTGACAAGGTAGGTGGTGAAGCCGCGCTTGCCCAGCTCGAACGCAGCGCTGGCGATCAGGCCGCCCACGATGGCGTCGACCAGCCGCACCTTGGCGTTCGGCACAAAATAAAACAGCCCGGTCAGTGCTGCCATGCCCAGCAGCAGCGGGCCCAGGCCGAGCACGAAAGAGAGCGACGGCGGCAGCGTTCCGACCAGGCCCAACGACGTGCCCAGCACATACGAGCTTGCCCACAGACTCAGGCCCAGCACCGGCGGCCCGATGGCCAGCATCAGCGCGTACAGGCCGACCCTTCTGAGGAAGGGCCGGTTCTTTCTGACCTGCCACATTTGGTTGAGCGCGTTCTCCACGGTCAGCAACATCGCGATGGCCGTGGCCAGCAGGAACAGCGAGCCGATCCAGGTCAGGCCGCTGGCGTTCGCGGCAAAAGAGTTCAGGTGCTTCAGCACGGTGCGGGAGATGTCCGCAGGAAGCAGCCCTTTCAACACGTACTCTTCGATCGCGTTCTCGAGCCTGCTGAAGACGGGCAAGCGCCTGAAGAGCGCGAAGCTCACGGCCAGCAGCGGCACGATCGACAGCAAGGTGGTGAACGTCAGGCTGCCGGCCACCTGGGCCAGGCGTGCCTTGCGGGCGCGATGGATCGTCGAGCGAATCAGGCTGAACATGGGTCTCGAAGTCAGGTTGGGCAGCAGGTGCACGACTGAATGCGGGGCTCGCGCTGCACGGTGATTGTGCTGGGGCGCCTCGGTCATCGCGGCCGGCGACGGCGACGGTGCTGCAGTTCAGCGCAGCAATGGCCTGAGCGCCAGCAGGCCGAGCAGCGGGCCCAGGCCGAGCCAGGGCAACAGCGAGGCCAGCGGCACCGTCTGCGCCAGCGACGTGAACAGCAGGATGCTGAAGATGGAGATGCCGAAGCCGATGCTGTTGGTCAAGGTCAGCACGCTGCCAACACCGTCGCGCGGTGCGTTCATTGCCGTTAGCGCGGAAAACTGCGGCGAGTCGCCCGCGACCGTGATGCCCCAGAGCACCAGCCAGGCGAAGAACAGCGGGCTGCTCGCCTCCATCATCCAGGGCGCCGCGGCACAGCACAGGCCGCTGGTGGCCAGCTGCGCTCCGGCGATGCGCGCACTGCCGACGCGCAGCGCGAGCCAACCGCCCACCGCGCAACCCAGAGCGCCCGAACCGAGCACACCGAAAGCCGCCCACGACAGCGCGGCGCCGCTCATGCGTGTGGCCAGCACGGCGGGCACCAGCACCCACATCGTGTACAGCTCCCACATGTGGCCGAAGTAGCCGAACACCGACGCCCGCACTTTTGAATCGGTGACCAGGCTGGCCAGCGCGGCCAGGTTCAGCCCGGGCGCTCGCGCCACGGCGACGGCAGGCTGCGGCACGAGCCACACCAGCAGGCCACCGGCCAGGGCCGACGCGAGCGCCACGCCGTCGAACACGGTGGCCCAGGGCCACCCGGCGGACAGCGCTCGCAGTGCGTGCGGTGCGGCGCTGCCGAGCACCAGGCCGCCGATCAGCAGGCCCATGGCCGCGCCCAGGCCGCGCGGGAACCATGAAGCGGCAATCTTCATCCCGACCGGGTAGATGCCCGCGAGCAAGAACCCGGTGAGGCAGCGCCAGAACACCAGCGCGTCAAACGAAGAGGCTGTGGCGCTGGCCGCCACGGTGCAGGCCGCGCTGCCCAACGCGCACAGCAGGAAGACACGCTGTGGCGGGAAACGATCAGCAATCGCCAGCAACGCGAACACGAGTGCGCCGGCAATGAAGCCGAACTGCACCGCCGAGGTCAGCGTGCCCACCGACGCCGCCGGCCAGCCGAAGTCGCGCTGCAGGTCGGGCATGACGGCGTTGACGGCAAACCAGGGCGAGGTGCCGAGGAACTGCGCCAGCACGAGGATGGGGAGCACACGGCGAGGGGCGGGGGAAGGCTGCATCGGCGCGACGGTACACCTTGGGAGCGCCAAGGTGGGGTGGGCTTGGGCGCTGCGGGCTTGGGTCTTCTGATGGCGACGCGTGCAAGGAGAGGCGGATGGCTCAAGTTCAGTAGGGCCGTCGTGTTGCGCGCGTGGTGGAGGTGGGGTGCAAGTGGAGGGCGCATCAGATCGAACTCGGCCAGAAGCGGGCATTCGCTGTCGCTGGCCGAAGATCGGGACAAGAATGAGCGCGGTCATTCAAGCGGCAACGGCGGATGGCCGTTGGCCGGGACGCACCGCTCGCGGTCGTGCAATCAATGACAGCAGAGCGCCCCATCGCTGACGTAGAAGTCGGCGAGGCCAGGTATCGGTCATGGACCTGTCAGTCACCGCGACAGGTTGGGCAGCCGGACTCGACGCATTCCGGGTAGTGAGGCTGGCCAGTTCGCCGGCACAAAGCGAGCGTGTCGAGACTCAAGCGGATGCGGATGTCCGCGGATTTTGGCGGAAGCCCGAATCGATGATCGATCCGAAGCACCGGCAGGTCCGCCCGTCAGCCGCCCCTTCGCCACGCTCAGACCTCCCTAGGCTAGTACCTCGCTGGCAAACACCGGCACTGGCGCACGTCGGAAAAGGAGAGCACCATCAGCCACGCTGAAGAACAGTTCGCGAGCCCACTTGCGAGCAACATGCTGCGTCAAGACGCCACAGCACCTGCCTGAGCTACTTCGGCGACAGCGTCTGAAACTGGCGCTGGTACCGGCTCCAAGCGCATTGCGCCCGGTGTCCGAGTGCCTACTCGCAAGGAGATTGAAATGATGAGTCGACAGGTTCTCGCGGCGAGCTTGATGGCCGCTTTCGCCTCAACAACGCTGGCCCATGGCGACGACGCCACGCAGCGTCAGACTCGGCAAGAACTCGGCAGCGTGCTATTCAAGACTTCTTGCACGGCTGAGGGCCAGAAGCAGTTCGATCGCGCGCTGGCGATGCTGCATTCGTTCTACTTCCCGGAGACGGTAAAAGCCTTCAATGCAATTCCTGAAGCCGACCCGTCGTGCGCGATCGCCTACTGGGGCATCGCGATGAGTCAGCGGCCGAATCCGCTCGTCGGCCCGTGGGATGCCGCGACTTTGAAGCGTGGGCTCGATGCAATTCTGAAAGGCGAGGCCATCGGCGCGAAGACGCAAGGCGAGCGCGACTGGCTCGCCGCACTGAAGGAGTTCTACAAGGACTACGACAAAGTCGACCAGGACACGCGCACAAAGAACTACGAGCAGGCCATGGACGCCCTGAGTCGCAAGTACCCCAACGATGTCGAGGCCAAGGTGTTCCACGCCTTGGCGCTCAACGAGATCTTCGACCACAAGTCGATGGCGCCGCTGACGCGGGCCATCGCGATCCTCGAGCCGTTGGACAAGAAATACCCTGACCACCCGGGTGTTACGCACTACTTGATCCACTCGTACGACTTTGCGCCGATCGCGCAGCGCGGCATCCCGGCGGCCAACAAGTACGCCAAGGTCGCGCCAGCGGCACCGCATGCGCAGCACATGCCGTCGCACATCTATTCGATGGTCGGCTTGTGGCAGCAGTCGATAGAGTCCAACCTGGCCTCGAACAAGGTCGCC
>JAYVTD010000384.1:0-3166 GCA_043774765.1 Rhizobacter sp.
TAGGCGGTTTCGCTCGCGTCGATGCGCGCTTCGCCGACGGCGCCGTGGTGTTCCACGTCGGTGGTGCCGATCAGCGTGAAATCGTCTTCGTAGGGGATCGCGAAGATGATGCGCTTGTCGGGGTTCTGGAAGATGTAGGCGTGGTCGTGGTCGAACATCTTCGGCACCACGATGTGGCTGCCCTTGACGAGCCGCAACGACTTGGCGCGTGGCACGTGCGCGTGTTCGCTCAAGAACTGCGCCGCCCACGGGCCGGCAGCGTTGACGAGTGCGCGCGCGGTGAGCTCACGCTGTTCGCCGGCATCGCTTTGCAGCCGCACGCGCCATGACGCCGCCTCGCGCTTCGCATCGACGCAGCGCCAGCGCGTCAGCACTTCGGCGCCGTGTTCGCGGGCGTCCATCGCGTTCAGCACCACGAGGCGCGCGTCGTCGACCCAGCCGTCGGAATAGACGAAGCCTTTGGTGAACATCGGCTTCAAGGGCTTGCCCGCGGCATGCGCGCGCAGGTCCACGGTGCGCGAGCCGGGCAGCACTTCGCGCCTGGCGAGGTGGTCGTACAGGAACAGGCCGATGCGGATCATCCAGACCGGCCGCATGCCCGGGTCGTGCGGCATCACAAAGCGCAGCGGCCACATGATGTGCGGGGCGCTCTTGAGCAGCACCTCGCGTTCGGCCAGCGCCTTGCGCACCAGCGAGAACTCGTAGTACTCCAGATAACGCAGGCCGCCGTGGATCAGCTTGGTGCTCGACGACGAGGTGTGCGCCGCGAGGTCGTCCTTCTCGCACAGCAGCACCGAGAGGCCGCGCCCGGCCAGGTCGCGCGCGATGCCGGCGCCGTTGATGCCGCCGCCGACCACGAGCACGTCGCACGCCTTCAAAGGCGCGACGCTCGGGTCGCCTGCCTGCCGCGAAGGCTGGCCGGAGGGTGGTGTGGGGCTCAACAAGTCTCCTGAAGCTCTGCGAACCGGACATTCGGATCGCGGCGAATGACGCCGACGTGAATGTTCGTTTCAGTTCGTTTATGTTGTTCTGCGTTCTATTGTTACCCCAACACTTCACGAAGCGCAAGCGCGGTTTCCTCAATGGAAGCGCCGCGGCGGTCCGTTACGCTCACGCGCACTGTTTCGTTCGCCACTGCCCTCCATGACCCCGAACCCCCGCCAGGCCCTGCTGCTCGACGAAGTGCGCAGCCGTGGTTCGGTCTCGGTCGAAGCGCTGGCAGAGCGGTTCGCGGTCACGCTCCAGACGGTACGGCGCGACGTGAAGCTCTTGTCCGACGCCGGCCTGCTGGCTCGTTTCCACGGTGGCGTGCGCGTGCCGAGCTCGACCACCGAAAACATCGAGTACCTGCAGCGCCAGATGCTCAACGAGCAGGCCAAGCAGTGCATTGCGCGCACCGTGGCGGCGGCCGTGCCGGCGGGCTGCTCGCTGATCATCAACATCGGCACCACCACCGAGGCGATCGCGCGCGAGCTGCTTCGCCACAAGGGCCTGCGTGTGATCACGAACAACCTGAACGTGGCAGCGATCCTGTCCGACAACCCCGACTGCGAGGTGATCGTGGCCGGTGGCATCGTGCGGGCGCGTGACCGCGGCATCGTCGGCGAAGTGACGGTCGATTTCATCAAGCAGTTCAAGGTCGACATCGGCCTGATCGGCATCTCGGGCATCGAAGCCGACGGCACGTTGCGCGACTTCGACTACCGCGAAGTAAAAGTGGCACGCGCGATCATCGAACACTCGCGCGAGGTCTGGGTCGCGGCCGACCACAGCAAGTTCAATCGCCCGGCGATGGTGGAGCTGGCGCGGTTCGACCAGGTCGATATGCTGTTCACCGACGCGCCACCGCCGGCGCCGTTTCCGCACCTGCTGCGCGAAGCCGGTGTGAACTGCGTGACCTGCGGGTCGGAGGAGAACGCATGAATCAAGACAAGACCCACATCCTCGCGCTCGACCAGGGCACGTCGAGCTCGCGCAGCATCGTGTTCGATGCGCAAGGGCGCATCAAAGCGATGGCGCAGCGCGAGTTCCGGCAGATCTATCCAAGGCCGGGCTGGGTCGAGCACGACCCGATGGAGTTGTGGGCAACGCAGCTCGCCACTGCGCACGAAGCGCTGGCCAAGGCCGGGCTGAAGGCGAACGAGGTGGCCGCGATCGGCATCACCAACCAGCGCGAAACCACGGTGGTGTGGAATCGCAAGACCGGCGCACCGATCTACAACGCCATCGTCTGGCAAGACCGCCGTGCCGAACCCACCTGCGCCGTATTGCGTGAGCGCGGGCTGGAGCCGACGTTCCGCGCGAAGACGGGGTTGATTCTCGATGCGTACTTTTCGGGCACCAAGCTGAAGTGGATTCTCGACACCGTGCCGGGGGCGCGCGCTGCAGCACAGCGTGGCGAGCTCGCCTTCGGCACCGTCGATTCGTGGTTGATGTGGCAGCTGACCGGAGGCGAGGTGCATGCCACCGATGTCAGCAACGCATCGCGCACGCTGCTGCTGAACGTGCGCACGAACGAGTGGGACGACGAATTGCTCGGGCTGCTCGACGTTCCGCGCGAAGTGCTGCCGGCGGTGCACCCGTCGAGCCACACCTTCGGCGCTACACGCGCCGACATCTTCGGCACCGCGATTCCGATCGGCGGCGTGGCCGGCGACCAGCAGAGCGCGCTGTTCGGCCAGGCCTGCTTCAAGGCGGGTCTGGCGAAGAACACCTACGGCACCGGCTGCTTCATGCTGATGCACACCGGCGCGCAGTTTCAAACCTCGGCCAACGGCCTGATCACGACCAGCGCGGCGCAACCGACCGCCACGCCCGAGTTCGCGCTCGAAGGCAGCGTGTTCATCGGCGGTGCCGTGGTGCAGTGGCTGCGCGACGGCCTGCAGGCCATCAAGGGCAGCGGTGAAGTCCAGCGCCTGGCCGAGAGCGTGCCCGACAGCGGCGGCGTGATGTTCGTACCCGCCTTCACGGGCCTCGGCGCGCCGTACTGGAACGCCGACGCGCGCGGCACCATCGTCGGCCTGACGCGCGGCAGCACGGTCGCGCACATCGCGCGCGCGGCGCTCGAGAGCATCGCGTTTCAAAGTGCCGCGTTGTTGCAGGCCATGAGCCGCGACGCGGTCGCCGCCGGCGGTGCGCCGGTCGCGGAATTGCGCGTCGATGGCGG
>JAYVTD010000385.1:0-4501 GCA_043774765.1 Rhizobacter sp.
GGCACTATCCGCAGGAACAACAAGGCCCTCGAACAGTGCGCCGCTCTGCCCGTTCGATTCCGCTTCGGTGGTGAGGCTGCTCATGCCAATCGACATGCAGCATTCGTTCCGTCAAATGTTCACAGGCTCTGACATCACAATCAAGCCCATGAAGCTCAAAGCCAAGATCCTCTCGCTTGCCGTTGCGCCGCTGCTGCTGGCGATCGTGGTCATCGGTGGCCTGCTCGTCGTCGAGACGCAGCGGCTGGAGCACCAGCAAGCACAGGTGCTGGAAGAGGTTCTGCTCGTCACCAAGCGCGACGAGCTGCGCAGCTATATCGCGCTGGCGCTGACCTCGATCAGCAATCTTTACGCCGCGGGGCGCGACGACGAAGCGGCGAAAGAGCAGGCCAAGGCGATTCTTTCCAGCATGAACTTCGGCGACGACGGCTACTTCTTCGTGTACGACAAGGAAGGCCTGAACCTCGTGCACCCGCGCATGCCCGACCTCATCGGCACCAACCTGTGGAACATGAAGGACAGCGACGGCATCTACGTGATCCGCGAGCTTATTGCCCGTGCCCGCGAAGGTGGCGGCTACCAGCGTTACCTGTGGCCCAAGCCGTCGACCGGCCGCATCGAGCGCAAGCTCGGCTACGCCGTCGAGCTGCCGCGCTGGGGCTGGACGCTCGGCACCGGCATCTACCTCGACGACGTGGACGCAGCGGCCGCGCGGCTGCGCGGCAACCTGCTCGCCAGCGTTCGCCAGACCCTGATCGGCCTGGCAGCGGTCGCCGTGGTCGCCGCGCTCGCGGTGTTCGCCGGTGGCTTGGCGCTCAATATCAGCGATCAGCGCCAGGCCGACCGCAAGCTCAAGGCGCTGGCGCACCGCGTGGTCAGCTCGCAGGAAGAAGAGCGGGCGCGCGTCTCGCGCGAGCTGCACGACCACATCTGCCAGTTGCTGGTGTCGATCAAGTACCAGTTCGAGCTCGTCGGCCACCGCCTCGCGCACCCCGGCACCGAGCCGGTCAGGGCGATCGACCGGGAGATCCTGGCGCTGTCGCAGGCCATCGGAGAAGTGCGCCGCATCTCGCACGACCTGCGCCCGGCGCTGCTCGACGACCTGGGCCTGCCGGCGGCGCTGGAGCACATCGGCAACGAGCTGGCGCAACGCAGCGGCCTGGAAGTGCGGGTCATGCCGCAGGTGCACGAAGAGCGTCTGCCCGAGCTGCAGGCGGTGAGCCTGTTCCGCGTTGCGCAAGAGGCGCTGCGCAATGTCGAGCGCCATGCGAATGCGAGCCGCATCGACATCCGGCTCGACGACTCGGGTAACAAGCTCGAACTGCGCATCACCGACAACGGCCGCGGCTTCGACGTGAAGAACGTCGAGCTCAGCAAGGACCGCGGCATCGGCCTGTCGAACATGCGCGAGCGGGTCGAGCGCAACGGCGGCACCTTTCATCTGGTGTCGCATCCGGGGCACACCGCGCTGACCGCGACCTTTCCGATGCCAGGCGTGGCCTGACCATGGACGCCCGCCCAGCGCTGATCCGGCTCGTCATCGTCGACGACCACCCGCTGGTACGCGACGGCCTGCGGGCGCGCCTGTCGGTCGTTGCCGGCCTTCAGGTCATCGGCGAGGCCGCGAGCGGCGCTGAAGCGCTGCAACTTGCCGCCGCCGACCCGCCCGACCTGATGCTGGTCGACGTGGGCATGCGCGGCATGAACGGCATCGAGCTGGCCACGGCGCTGCGCGAGCGCCACCCGAGCATCCGCGTGCTGATGCTGAGCATGTTCGACAACCGCGAGTACGTGCTCAGCGCAATCCGCGCCGGTGCCCGCGGCTACGTGCTGAAAGAGTCGCCGACCGAAGAGATCATCGCGGCGATCAGTGCGGTCTGGGCCGGCGGCAACTACTTCAGCGCCCAGGTCTCGAGCGTTGTGATGCACACCGGCTCGACCGTGCCGCAGCTGACTGCGCGCGAACACGAGATCCTGCTGCTGCTGGCGCATGGCCGCAGCAACAAGATCGTGGCGCGGCAACTCGACATCAGCGTGCGCACCGTCGAGGCCCACCGCCTGAGCCTGCGCCGCAAGCTCGGTGTGGATTCGGCCAGCGATTTGCTGAAGATCGCGGTAACGAACGGCTGGACGACGCTCTGATCTGGCGTGGATGCGGGCCCGCCTTGGGTCCGGCCTACTTGTACAGCAGCTGGGGCAGCCAGAGCCCGATCGCCGGGAACTGGTACAGCAGGAAGATCGCAATCACCTGGATCCCCATGAACGGCATCATGCCGGCGAAGATCTGGTTCAGCGTCACGTGCGGCGGGCTCACACCTTTCAGATAAAACGCCGCCATCGCCACGGGTGGCGACAGGAACGCGGTCTGCAGGTTGAGCGCCACCAGCAGCCCGAAAAACAGCGGATCGACGCCGAACTTGGCGAGCAGCGGAATGAAGATCGGCATGAATATCACGATGATCTCGGTCCACTCAAGCGGCCAGCCCAGAATGAAGATGATGAACTGCGACAGGATCAGGAACTGCACTGTGCTCAGGCCGAGCGAGAGCACCCAGCGTTCGATGATCTCCTGCCCGCCGAGCAGCGCGAACGCGGCCGAAAAGATCGACGAGCCGACAAACAGCCAGCACACCATCGCGCTGGTCTTGGCCGTCAGGAAGGACGATTCCTTGATGATGCCGGCCAGGTCCTTGAGCGCGGCGCCGACCGCGTTGGATCGCCGGGCCTCACGCGCTGCGAGGTAGCGATAGACCGCGGCCAGCAGCACACCGCCGAACGCCCCCACGGCGGCCGCCTCGGTCGGTGTGGCCAGGCCGAACACGATTGAGCCGAGCACCGCGACGATCATCACCGCCAGCGGGAAGAACGACGCGAGAAGCATCTTGAAAATCTCGAGCCGCTGCCAGTTCATCAGCCAGCTGATCAGCACCACGCTGGCCAGGCCGATCGCGAACACGACCCAGTACCAGGTGGGCGCCGGGACACGCGGTGCATCCGGTGCCGCAGCCGGCGTGGTGGAGACGGGGGTCGGCTTCGGCGCGACCATCGGTGCGGCCGAGGGCGGCATGGCGGCAGCATCGGCGACCGGCTCCTTCAGCCCCAGTTCCTCGGTGGGCGGCTCCTGCAGCCCGGACGAGGGGGCCGGTGCTTCGTCGGCAGAGATTGCGCCGCCCGACTGAACCAGCCCCGAAGTGTCGACAGCGGCCGGTGGCGCCGTCGAGCCGACATACATCATGACCAGCAGGGCCGAGATCGACAACGCGGGAAGGGCCGAGATGAACAACTGACCGAGTACCGAACCCTTGGACAACGAGGCCACGCGCAAGCCGCCGAACAGGCCGGCCAGTGCATTGACATTGCGGGCGCTGAGCGCCTTTGACAGTGGTGGCAGCGTGACCAGCCGCTCGCTGGCGGCCAGGGGCGGTGCCAGGTGCGGCTTCCACTTGGCCAGGACGATGACGTACAGCACGTACAGGCCCGCCAGCATCACCCCGGGGAAGAAGGCACCCGCGTACAGCTTGACGACCGACACGCCCGCCGTGGCGCCGTAGACGATCAACAGCACCGAAGGCGGGATCAGGATGCCCAGGCAGCCGCCGGCGGTGATCGCGCCAGCGGCGAGCTGCACGCTGTAGCCGGCACGCAGCATGGCCGGCAGGGCGAGCAGGCCCATCAGGGTCACCACCGCGCCGACGATGCCGGTGGCCGTGGCGAAGATCGCGCAGGTGACGATGGTCGCCACCGCCAGCGCGCCGGGAACGCGGGCCAACGACAGGTGCAGGCTCTTGAAGAGTTTTTCGATCAGGTTGGCGCGCTCGACGAGGTAGCCCATGAACACGAACAGCGGGATCGCAATCAGCACGTCGTTGGACATGACCGAATAGGCGCGTTGCACCATCAGGTCGAGGATCTGCTGCACCGCGAGGTCCGGGTTCACGCTTCGGTACGCCAGCCAGCCGAAGAACACGCCCATGCCCATCAGCGTGAACGCGGTCGGAAAGCCGAGCATGATTGCCACCACGATCAGCGCCAGCATCAGCAGGCCGAGTTGGCCCTGATCAGCGCGGTTCAGGTGGCCGTCGGCAAAATTGGCCCAGGGCGTGAAGATCACGACGGTGACGACGATGATCGCCATCAGCGAGAACCCGAACCACAGCTCTTTGCGGATCTTCATTTGCGATCCCCGTGCGGCGCGACGTACTGGTCGAGCTGGGCGATGTCTTCGTCCTTCACGTGCACCATCTGCTTGAGCTTCTCGACGTCGACTTCTTCCACGTCGCTGGCGCGCGAGGGCCACTCGCCCTGCCTGATGCAGATCACACAACGGATGATCTCGACGATGCCCTGCAACAACAGGAACGCACCGGCCAGCGGCAGCACCATTTTGAAAGGATAGATCGGTGGACCTTCGGCCGTGATGTTGGAGTGCTCACGGATCGCCCACGACTCGGCCGCAAAGTAGTAGCCGGCATAGGTGAGGGCAAACACGCCGGGAATGAAG
>JAYVTD010000386.1:0-2949 GCA_043774765.1 Rhizobacter sp.
GCGGCCAGTGACTTGGACGGCTCATGCAATTGTGGAAGCCGAAACGCCGGAGCCGGCTTGCCGACGAACGGCGACGGCACTTCGCGCGGGTTGAGCCGCAGGCCGATGCCCAGCAGCACCGCCAGCACCAAGAACGCGGCGAGCGGGGCGAAGCGACGTGATGTCATGGCACCATGCCCCGCGCGATGCCGGCCCCGAGCGCCGCGCCGGTGACTTGTGCAGCGGATTTGTTCGTGGCGGAAGCCTGGAGAGCCTTGCTCACGACGCGGTAGCGGCGGTCGCTGACGGCGAGCAGCCCGCCCAGCGCCATCAGCAGCGCGCCGCCCCAGATCCAGCCGATGAAGGGCTTGATGTAGATGCGCACGGTCCAGGTCTTCTCGTCGAGCGGCTCGCCGAGCGATGCGTAGAGATCGCGCGTCAGCCCTGAGTCGATCGCGGCTTCGGTCAGCGGCATCTGCTGGACTTTGTACAGGCGCTTCTCGGGCGACAAGATGATCGGCGCGGCGCCGTCGCGCTGCACTTCTATGGTCGCGCGCACGGCCGCGTAGTTCGGCCCGGTCGTCTCCTGCACGCCCTTGAAGACGAAGCGCTGAGCACCGACCGTCACGCCGTCGCCGACGCTCATCTTCACGTCTTGTTCGACCTCGTAGCCCTTGACCATCGTCACGCCGACGATGAACACGCCGATGCCCGCATGCGCGAGCAGCATGCCGAAGAAGCTGCGCGGGGAGCGCTGCAGGCGTATCAGCCGGGTGCCCCATGCTTCACCGCGTTCACCGCGCAAACGCTCTGCGAGCACCGCGACCGTGCTCGCGAAGACCCACGCGGCGAGGAACAGGCCTGCGGCCACGCCCAGGCTCCAGCGGCCGGCCCACCACGGCAGCAGCAGCGCTGCGATGCAGCTGGCCAGCGCCGGCCACTTGAGCTTGCGCGCCAGCTCGGCTGCGCTGCTGGCTTTCCAGCGCGCCAGCGGCCCCACGCCCATCAGCAGCACCACGGGCGCCATCAGCGGTGCGAACACCGTGTCGAAGTAGGGCGGGCCGACCGAGATCTTGCCCAGGCCGAGCGCATCGAGCGCGAGCGGGTAGAGCGTGCCCAGCAACACAGCGCCTGCGGCAGCCAACAGCAGCACGTTGTTGCCGAGCAGCAGCGACTCGCGCGAGACACGGTCGAAGCGACCACCGAAGCCGACCCGGCCGGCGCGCCAGCCGAACAGCGCGAGCGAGCCGCCGATCACGACGGCGAGGAAGGCGAGGATGAAGACTCCGCGTGCCGGGTCGGTGGCGAATGCGTGCACCGAAGTCAAGACGCCGGAGCGGACGATGAAGGTGCCGAGCAGGCTCAGGCTGAACGCTGCTATCGCGAGCAGCACGGTCCAGGATTTAAAGGCGCCTCGCTTTTCGGCCACGGCCAGCGAGTGGATCAGCGCGGCGCCGACGATCCAGGGCATGAACGAGGCGTTTTCGACCGGGTCCCAGAACCACCAACCGCCCCAGCCGAGCTCGTAGTAGGCCCACCAGCTGCCGAGCGCGATGCCGAGCGTGAGGAACATCCAGGCGGCCGTGGTCCAGGGCCGTGACCAACGCGCCCAGGCGGCGTCGAAGCGCCCCGACAGCAATGCCGCCACCGCGAACGCGAACGCGACCGAAAAACCGACGTAGCCCATGTAGAGCATCGGCGGGTGGATCACCATGCCCGGGTCCTGCAGCAGCGGGTTCAGATCGCGCCCTTCGAGCGCCGCCGGGTGCAGGCGCTGAAATGGGTTCGAAGTCAGCAGGATGAAGAGCAGGAAGCCGACGTTGACGAAGCCCATCACGCCCAATACGCGCGCCACCATGTCGAGTGGCAGGCGAGACGACAGCAGGCTGACGGCGAGCGTCCACAGCGACAGCATGAACACCCACAGCAGCATCGAGCCTTCGTGGCTGCCCCAGGTGGCGGCGATGCGGTAGGGCAGCGGCAGCTCGGTGTTGGAGTTCGATGCCACGTTGAGCACCGAAAAGTCGTTGCCGACGAACGACGCCATGAGGCTGAAGAAGCCGATCGCGACGAACACGAACTGCGCCTGCGCCGCCGGGCGCGCGAGCTGCATGCTCGCCACGTCGCCGCGCGCCGCGCCGATGATCGGCAAGGTGGCGAGTGCGAGCGCGACGAACAGCGCAACGATCAATGCAAAATGGCCGAGTTCTGGCAGCATGCTGTGGTTCCGCTCCTGGGAACTGGTTGATTGCAATCGGCATGCCTGAACCGCCCGACCCCGTGGCTGGCACGCATGCTGCTGGCTGGCCACGCCATGCTGGCAAGACGCGATCTGCTCGGTTTGTGCGTGGGCTGCGGCCTCGCAGGCTGCGCTGCGCCGCCCGCGCCGCCGCGCGCAAGCGCGCCCGTGTTGTGGCCGGCGCCGCCCGAGCAGCCGCGTTACCGTTTCGAAGCCGCGCTGCGCAGCGCGCGCAGCCTGAGCGAAGGTTCGCAGGGCGGGCAGGTGCGGCGCCTGCTCACCGGCGAGGACGACATCGCGACCTTCGGCAAGCCGTATGCGGTGGCGGCGGCGCAGGGCCGTGTTTATGTGGGCGACACCGAGGGCCGGCGCATCTTCGTGTTCGATCTGGCGCGGCGCCGCAGCTTCGCATTCGGCATGCGCCGCGAAGGCGAGCTGAAGAAGCCGGCCGGCATCGCGCTCGACGCTGCATCGAACCTGCACGTCGTCGACGCCACTGCGCGCCGCCTGGTTGTCTACGACGCACTCGGCCTGTACCTGCGCGACATCGACGGCGCGGCCGAATGGGTGCGGCCCAGCGGCGTGGCGGTGAGCGCCGACGGCCAGCGGCTTTTCGTCGTCGACACCGGCGGCGTCGAGAGCGAAGCGCACCGTGTGCTCGAATACGACGGCAAGGGCCGGCTCGTGCGCCGCATCGGCGAGCGCGGCGACGCGCCGGGCCGGTTCAACCT
>JAYVTD010000387.1:0-4702 GCA_043774765.1 Rhizobacter sp.
AGGCGGTGGTGAAGGGCGCACTCGACGCCGACTAGGACTGCGTGTTCGAGAACATGCCGAACGCCTCGGCGCGCGCCCTGAGCATCGCTGCGGCGATGCCGGCCATCTCGATCAAGGACTCGAGCGCCCGCTTGTCCATGCGCCGAGGCACATAGTCGAGCACGCACACGGTCCCGATGCCGACGCCGTTGTGCATGATCGGCGCCCCCGCGTGGTAGCGGATGCCGAGCTCGCCCATCACCAGTGCGTGGTCGGCGAAACGGGAGTCGACTCTGGGGTCGGGCACTTCCAGCAGGCGTTTCGAGTTGGCCGCTTCGCTGCAGAAAGAATTCGAGCTCGCCATCGTTCGGCTGCCGATGCCGTGCACGGACTTGAACCAGAGGCGGTCACCATCGATCAGGCTCACGACGGCCACCGGGGTGGCGCAGACCATCGCTGCCAGGCGCGTCAGGGCGTCGAAACCCTCTTCGGGCGGCGTGTCAAGCACCGCCATGGCCTGCAGTGAAGCCACACGCTCGCGCAGGTCGCTCGGCGAAATTGTCGAAAAGGCAGCCACGATCAAGTCCTCGAACCGTTGAGCGGCCACAAGCCCGCTTCCAGTTCAGACTAACCCAAGGCCTCTTGGCGGTCTGTGTGATGGCGAACACACTTCAGCACAGCAGCTGCTTTCTCGCCCGGTGAATCCGCACAAACAGGTTCTCTTCGCTGATGCCGAGTTCGCGGCAAACGTCTTCGGTCGACTGCTCTTCGAGCACGCGCAGCCGCATCGCGTCGCGCAGGCCCGGTGGCAATGCTTCGATGCGCTGCAGCGCCAGCATCAGCAGCTGGCGCTGCTCGGCGATCTCGTCGGGGCGCGGCTGCGGGCATTCGACCGCGAGCGCGCCGCTGCCCTCGCCATCGTCTTCGAACGACTCGAAGCCGACGCTGCGCCGCACCATGTCGACGATCTTGTTCTTCAATACCGCCGTCAGCCACGAGCGCAGCGCGGCACGCCCGGCGAAGACCGCGCGGCCCGAGAGCACGGCCTCGAACACGTCGTGCACCACGTCTTCGGCCATCAGCGGGTCGCGCAGCTTGCGCTGGGCGAAGCGCACCAGGTAACTGCGGTGCGTGACCATGTCGGCCCAGCTCACGGTCGGCACGAAGCCGGAGGTGAGGGCGGTTGCGGTGGCGCTGTTCATGGTGCTTCCCGGGGGTGTGTCGGTGAGTGAACTTTGCTCGGCGCACCTCGCGCCCAGCTCACCGAAGCTCACAGGAAGATCACATTTGTGTAAGGAGGGCGTGCCGCGCACGACAATCGGGCATGCCGCCGAACACCGCCGCCCACATCCTGGTTGCCGAAGACCAGAGCGACATCCGCGAGCTGCTGGTGATGAACCTGCGCAGCGCCGGCTACGAGGTCTCGGCCGTGGGCGACGGGCGCGAGGCACTGGCGCGCTTCAACGAGCGGCCGAGCGATCTGCTGATCCTCGACCTGATGATGCCGCGCATGGACGGCCTGGAAGTCTGCAAGGCGTTGCGCGCCCAGGGCAGCGCCACGCCGATCCTGATGCTGACGGCCAAGACCACCGAGCTCGACCGGGTGCTCGGCCTGGAGCTGGGCGCCGACGATTACCTGACCAAGCCCTTCTCGCTGGCCGAACTGCTGGCGCGGGTGAAGGCGCTGCTGCGCCGGGCCGACCTGCTGGCGGCAGCGCAGGCCAACGCGCAGGCGCTCGGGCAGAAGGGCGCCGGCGCGATCCGCAACGGCGAGCTCGAAATTTTGCCGGCCAAGCGCCAGGTGCGTTACCGCGGCGAAGCGCTCGACTTCACCGCGCTCGAGTTCGACCTGCTGCTGCATTTCGCGTCGCACCCCGGCCACGTGTTCTCGCGGGCGCAGCTGCTCAACGCGGTGTGGGGCTACACGCACGACGGCTATGAACACACGGTTACGACCCACATCAACCGGCTGCGTGCGAAGCTCGAGGCCGACCCGATGCGACCCGAGCTGATCCTCACCGCACGTGGTGCCGGCTACAAGATGCGCGATCTGATCTAGCGCGAATCGATGACCGTCCGCCTCAAGCTCGCGCTGACCGTCTTCGCCACCGGCATCGTCACGGCGCTGCTGGTGATCGTGACCGTGGTCTATGCGTTCCAGCGCTTTGAACACGAAACGGCGTACCGGCGTGGCAGCGCGTTCCTGCAACGCGTGGTCGCCAACTACGACAACCTGTTCGAGCTGTACGAGCGCCGCCCCGACGAGTTCCAGGGCTGGCTGCACAACATGGTGCTGTTCGAGCCCGACACGCAGCTCTACCTGCTCGACCTTCAGGGCACCGTGCTGGCCTGCAGCGGCACGCCCTTGCCGCCGGGGTTCAAGGTCGCGCTCCCGCCGGTGCTGCAGGCGGCCGGCCAGAAAGACATGCCCTACGTGATGGGCGACGACCCCGAGCGCATGGACGCCAACGCCGTGATCGCAGTGCAGCCGGTGCGCCGCCCGGTGATCCGCCAGGCCGACCCGGTGGTCGGCTACCTCTACCTCGTATTGCACACGCAGCAGTTGCCCGAAGGCCGCTGGGCCGCGCTGCGCAGCAGCTTCGCAAGGCCGGTGATGTGGCTGATCGCCATGGTGGTGGCGGTTACCACGCTGCTCGCGGTATTGATCATCGTCTCGGTCACGCGCCCGTTGCGTCGGCTGACCGGCGCTCTGTCGCTGATCTCGCAGCGTGGCCTCGACGAAGGCATGGGCGGCGCCAAGGCGCTCTTGCCGCCGCGCACGCGCGACGAGTTCGGCCAGCTCACGGCCGCCTTCGACATGATGCTCGACCTGTGCCTGCGCCAGTGGAACGAGCTGCGCCGGCTCGACCACTTCCGGCGCGAAGGCGTGAGCAACCTGTCGCACGACCTGCGCTCGCCGCTGACCGCGACCGTGGCCTGCCTCGAAACGCTGGACGGCCGCTGGGCCGCCGAGACCGACGCCGGCCGTGGCGAAGACCGCCGGCTGGTCGAGATCGCCTTGCGCAACACCCGCAACGCCGCGCGGCTGGTGCAGTCGCTCGGGGACCTGGCCAAGCTCGACGAGCCGGAGTTCAAGCTGCGCCTGGAGGCCATGGATGCCGGCGAGCTGATCGATGACATCTGCATCCGTTTCGCCGAACGCGCCGCCCACCAGGGTGTGGTGCTGAGCGCCGAACACGGCAGCGGGCCGAACGCCCTGCCGCCGTTTGCCAGTGTCGATGTCGAGCTGTTCGAGCGCGCCATCGCCAACCTGGTCGACAACGCGCTCAAGTTCTGCCCGAGTGGCGCCCGCATCACGCTGGCCGCCACGGTCGAAGCGGGCTGGGTCAGGGTGCGTGTCACCGACACCGGCCCCGGCATCGCCGCCGACGACCTGCCGCACCTGTTCGACCGCTTTTACCAAAGCCGCCAGAGCGTCGCGCCGGCCACCGGCGAGGGCGGCAAGGGGCTCGGGCTGGCCATCGTCAAGCGCATTGCCGAGCTGCACGCCGGCGCCGTGGCGGTCACGAGCCGGCGCGGGCAAGGGACGGAAGTGGTGCTTTCGGTGCCGTGCGCTGCGCCTTGATGGGGCGCGGCCGGCGCTGAAAGTCGCCGGGAAACCCCTAGTGCGCCCCTGGCGGCAGGCGCCTAAAGTCGCGCTTCTCGCAGCAGGCACCGGCATGGTGCCTCGCAGGACGGGGCTGAGGAGACAAAAGCAGTACCGGCGGTCGCCCGAGTGGCCGAGCGAAACAAACCACAAGCTGTAGCGCAGCGCGCGAAAGCCGAAGAAGAATTCGAAGGGCGCCAAGGCTGACTTGGCGCCCTTCGTCATTGGCGCGGAACTGCGGGGTCGTAGGCGCCCTGTTCGGCCTTTCGCTGCGGCGCGGCGCGCCTAACATTCGCCTCACCATGCCCGTTGATCCCCAGCTCCGTTCGCTCAACATCGACATCCCGGCCCAACCCGAGTCGCTGGTGAAACTGTCGCTGCTGCTCGCCGACGAGCAGGTGAACCTGAACGCCGTGAGCGCGCTGATCTCGTCCGACATGGCGCTGGCCTCGGCCGTGCTGAAGGCCGTGAACTCGTCGCTGTACGGGCTGCGCGGGCGGGTGGCGAGCGTGCAGCAGGCCATGACCTACCTGGGCACGCGCGAGGTCGCCTCCGTCACTTTCGAGATGGGCTTGCGCGCCGTGTTCCCGCACGCGCCCGAGCTCGAGCCGGTGTGGGAACGCGCCAGCGTGCGCGGCTTGCTGATGGGCCGCATCGGCCAGGCCCTGGGCGTCGACCCGTGGGCCGCGCATTCGGCCGGCCTGTTCGAGGAGTGTGGCAAGGCGGTGCTGTTCCGCCACGCCACCGAGCGCTACCGGCCGATGCTGGCCAAGGCCGCCGACGACGAAGAACTGCTGATGCTCGAACATGCCGAGTTCGGCGTGAGCCACGACGCGCTTGGCGCGGCCCTCTGCGAGAGCTGGGGCCTGGCGCCGCACGCGGTCGCCAGCGTGCGCTTTCACGTGATCGTCAACGCCACGCGCGAGCTGCCGATGCAGTTGCAGCGGCGCGGTGTCTGCGCGCTCTCGGCGCTGGCCTGGGCGCTGATGACCGACCCCGATTCTCTCGAAGAAGTGGCTCTCAAGGTCGCGGCTCAGGCCGACCTCGACCCGACCCTCGTGCTGCGCGGTGCCCGCAAGGTGCAAGAGCAGATCGAAGCCGCGGTCGCGCGCGAAA
>JAYVTD010000388.1:0-4556 GCA_043774765.1 Rhizobacter sp.
CGCCTGCTCGCTTATTACTCGTGGGACACCGATGAAAAGCAGGTCGTGCC
The DNA here is from genome assembly GCA_043774765.1 of Rhizobacter sp. Lineage (GTDB taxonomy): Bacteria > Pseudomonadota > Gammaproteobacteria > Burkholderiales > Burkholderiaceae_C > LMDS01. Next base: position 51 of record JAYVTD010000388.1, read on the forward strand.
CAAGGACGAGGTGCCGGCACTGATGAAAAAACTCGCCGCCGCCTGCCCGGCCGAGCAGACCGAAGTGGCGACAAGGCTGCAGCTCAAGGCGCTGGCCGCCGTCGATGAAAAAGCCGCGGCGCAACCCGATGCCGCCGCGCAGGCGCGCCTGGTCACGCTGCTGGCCGACGCCAAGGCCGCGCGCACCCACATGGACGTGCTGGCCAACTACGCGACCGACATCACCCACGCACTCAGTGCCAAGGGCACGCCGCAGCGTGCAGCATTGCTCAGCGCGTTCGAGGCGGCGCTCAAGCGCTTCGAAGCCGACACCACGCTGTCGCGCGCCGACCGATTGACGGCGCTCGCGTCGCGGGTCGCGCTGGCCCGCATGGACGCTGCCAAAGGCGCGGCCGTGAAGCTGCCCGAGGCGCTGGTGGCCGACGCCCGCGCCCACGTCGAACGTGCCGACCGCGAGATCACCGACGGCTACGAACGGCAGGCTGTCATCGCCTCGGCCGCCCACCTGCTGACCGAGGTGGGGCTGGCGGCGGAGTCCGACAGCCTGCTCAAGGCCAGCCTCGCCAAGAGCCACTCGCCCTACTACCTGATGCTCGGCCTGGCCAGCAACGCCAAGAAGCGCGGCGACAAGGCCGATGCGCTGCACTGGTACGAACAGTCGTTCGAGAAGAGCGAAGGCCCGGCCACACGCCTGCAGTGGGGCTCGGGCTACGTGAACGCGCTGGTCGAGCTTTCGCCGCAGGATGAAGTGCGCATCGAGAAGGCGGTGCAACAGCTGCTCGATGAAGCGGCCACGATGCCCGATGCGTTCTACGAACGCAGCGGCCGCTCGCTGCAACGCGTGGGCACCAAGCTGCAGGGATGGAACAAGGGCGGCGCGCACGCGGCGGTGATCAACCGCCTGCAGACGCGGCTCGACGGGGTGTGTGCTGCGTTACCCGCGGGCGACCCGAAGCGCACGAACTGCGAAGCGCTGTTGAAGCCGGCGCCGAAGAAGACCGCCTGAGTACGCCTCTACACGTGGGCGCGGGTGCGCGCCCACGGTGAAAACCAGCGCCGAGTGGCATGGCGCTTGCCTTAGCATCCGCGCCATGCGAAAAAACTCTGTTCGCAAACCGACGCGCTCTTTGCCCTGGCTGCTTCCAGCAGCACTGGCCATCGCGTTGCTTGCTCCTCTTCCTGCCCGCTCGAAAACACCTGCAGCGCCCGCGCCTGCCGCTTCGTCGACAGCAGCTGTCGTCGGCGTCTGGGCTCACGCTTACGCCGCCTTCGGAACGCCCAAGTACGCACGCGACTTCAAGAATTTCGAGTATGTGAACCCGGCCGCGCCCAAAGGCGGCACGCTGTATCTGGGCCCACCTGACCGGCGCACCAGCTTCGACAAGTTCAACTACTACACGACCAAAGGCAACGCACCAGCCGGGCTCAACATTTTCATGTTGGAACCCCTGGCCTTGCTGTCGGGCGACGAGCCGCAGACGATGTACGGTTTACTCGCCGAAGAGATGCTGGTGGCCGCCGACAAGTCGTCGATCACGTTCCGCCTGAACCCGAAAGCCCGCTTCTACAACGGCGATCCGGTGACTGCGGCCGATGTGAAGTACAGCTTCGATTCGGTCAACGGCAAGTTCGCATCGCCAGCCTCCCGGAGCGACTTTGACGGCGTGGAGCGTGCCGTGGTACTCGACGACCGCACGGTGCGGTTCGATCTGAAGGATCGTTCCAATGACGTGCTGTTCAAAGTCGGCGTGGTGCTGCGCATCTTCTCGCCCAAGTGGGCGCTCGGTAGCGACGGCAAACCGCGGCAATTCGACCAGATCATCACCGAGTACCCACTCACGACGGGGCCGTACACGATCGACGTGGCCGACTCGGGCCGGCGCATCGAGCTCAAGCGCAACCCGAAGTACTGGGCGCATGACTTGCCGGTCCGGCGTGGGTTTTTCAACTTCGATCGGGTGGTCTACCGCTACTACAAAGACAACGATGTGAGCCGCGAAGCCTTCAAGGCCGGCGAGTTCGACCTCTACCGCGAGAACAGCGGGCGGAGTTGGGCGCGCCAGCACAAGGGGCCGAAGTGGGACGACGGCCGCATCAAGAAGATGCCGTTCCCGACCGCGTTCGGCCAGGCACTTCAGTCTTACGAGGTGAATCTGCGCCGCCCAAAGTTTCAGGACATCCGGGTGCGCGAGGCCCTGGGCCTGACCTACGACTTCGAGATGACGGTCAACCGCTATGGCCAGTACACCCGCGCCGACAGCCTGTTCAACAACAGCGACTTCGCGGCGAAGGGCACGCCGACCCCGGCCGAGCTGAAATTGCTTGAGCCGTTCCGCAAAGAACTGCCACCCGCAGTGTTCGGCCCGGCCTATGTGGCGCCGCGCAGCAACGGCGACCCGACCCAGCTGCGCCAGAACCTGCTGAAAGCACGCGCTCTGTTCGATGCCGCAGGCTGGAAGCTCGACGCCAAGGGCGTCATGCGCAACGCTGCCGGTGAAGCCTTCGAGGTCGAATACATGAAGCCAGGCGAAGGCGGCAACAACATGCCAGAGTGGCGAATCAACCTCGAGAAGATGGGCGGCACGCTGAAATTCCGCGAGGTCGACTATGCCCTTTACCGGCGCCGCCTGGAAGAGTACGACTTCGACATGGTGGGCATCGCCTTGCCGCGGTTCACGCTGCCACCGGTGGCCGAACTGGCCGGGCAATACAGCAGCAAGGCCGCCGACGAAAAGGGCAACAACAATTTTCGTGGCGTGAAGAGTGCGGCTGTCGACAGCCTGTTGCAGGCGTTGACCAACGCCGCCACGCTGGAAGAACTTCGCACCGCCAGCCACGCCCTCGACCGGGTCGTGATGTGGAATTTCTGGCAAGTGCCCGACCTGTTCCTCGCGAACGAACGTGTGTCCTACTGGGACAAGTTCGGCATGCCCGCCGTGCGCCCGCTGTACTACACGATCCAGAGCCCGAACGACGAACAACCCGCCTGGGCCGTGACCACCTGGTGGATCAAAGACGCTGCCAAACGATGAACGCGCCGTGAAAGCCCCCGCATGCTGAGCTACATCCTCAAACGCCTGCTGCTGATGGTGCCCACGCTGTTCGGGGTGCTCACCATCACCTTCATCGTCATCCAGTTCGTGCCCGGTGGCCCGGTCGAGCAGCTCATGTCGGAAGCCCGCGCGGGCCAGGGCGACAGCGGCTACAAAGCCGGCCGCGACAGCGACGCCAAGCAGATCGCCGAGCTGAAAAAACTCTACGGCTTCGACAAACCGGCGCACGTGCGCTACGTCGAGATGATCGGCAACTTCCTGCGCTTCGACCTGGGCAAGAGCTTCCTGCAGAACAAGGACGTGTGGACGCTGATCAAGGACAAGCTGCCGGTGTCGATCAGCCTCGGCCTGTGGACTTTCCTGTTCACCTACCTGATCTCGATCCCGCTCGGGGTGATGAAGGCGGTGCGTGAGGGCAGCCGCTTCGACGCGGCCAGCACGCTGATCGTGCTGATCGGCTACGCGATCCCCGGCTTCGTGCTCGGCCTGTTCCTGATCGTGCTGCTGGCTGGCGGCAGCTTCTTCGAGCTGTTCCCGCTGCGCGGCCTGACCTCCGACAACTGGGCCACGCTCTCGTGGCCGGCGCGCATCGCTGACTACTTCTGGCACATCACGCTGCCGCTCGTCTGCATGGTGATCGGCAGCTTTGCGATCGTGACGATGCTGACGAAAAACACCTTCGTCGAAGAGATGCGCAAGCAGTACGTGCTGGTGGCACGCGCCAAGGGTTTGTCGCAGAAACGCGTGCTCTACAAACACATCTTCCGCAACGCGCTGATCCCGCTGATTACCGGTTTCCCGTCGGCTTTCGTCGGTGCTTTTTTTGCCGGCTCGGTGTTGATCGAAACCCTGTTCTCGCTCGACGGGCTGGGATTGCTGTCGTATGAATCGGTGGTGCGGCGCGACTACCCCGTGGTGCTGGGCTCGCTCTACCTGTTCACGCTGATCGGGCTGGTCGTCAAGCTCGTGGCCGACCTGCTCTACGTGGTGGTCGACCCGCGGGTGCAGTTCTCGAGCGTGGGCAAGTGAGCATGAACGCTGTCGTTTCTCCCGCCGTCACCTTCTTCGCTGAGCCCGCCGCGCTGGTAGCGCGCCCGCTGTCGCCGAACCAGCGTGCCTGGGCGCGTTTCAGGCGCAACCGCTTGGGTTATCTGTCGCTTTGGGTCTTCGCCGTGCTGCTGGTGCTGGCCACCTTCGCCGAGCTCATCAGCAACGACCGCCCGCTGATCGCACGCTACAACGGCGAGCTGTATTTCCCGCTCTTCAACAACCAGCCCGAAACCCGCTTCGGTGGCGACTTCGGTACGCCCACCGACTGGAAAGACCCGCTGATCAAGGCCAATTTCACCAAGCCCGGCAACTGGGCCTTCTTCACGATCAACGATCACTCGGCGCGTTCGCAGAACTACTTTCAAAAAGCCCCGAGTCCGTCGGCGCCCAACCGCGATAACTG
>JAYVTD010000389.1:0-2143 GCA_043774765.1 Rhizobacter sp.
ACGATGCGCCGCACCACGTCGCCGTTCTCTGCGTGGTGCACGAGTTGCTGCGCGGTCATCGGCACAAAGTAGGTGTTGTCGATGCGCTCGGGCAGCTGCGACAACACCTCGGCCTTGCGCCGGCGCAGCATCACCGGCGCCAGCGTGGCGCCGATGCGGCCGAGGTCGCGGTAACCGACCACCCGCCCGGCTTCATCGCGCGTCTGGTGTTCGTGCAGCAAACGCCAGGTCGGGCCGAGCCGGTGCGGGTCGACGAACTGGACGATCGAGATCAGCTCCTCCAGCCGGTTCTCGAGCGGCGTGCCCGTCAGCACGATGGCATAGGGGCTCGCGATGCGCTTGAGCGCGCGCGCCGCGATCGTGTTCCAGTTCTTGATGCGCTGGGCTTCATCGACGATCACGATGTCGGGCGCCCAGGCGTTGATCAGGTCCAGGTCGCGCGCGAGCGTTTCGTAGTTGGTGATCTTGGCCCAGCCACCCGACTCTGAAACGTCGGCATACTGCTGCTGGCGCAGCGCGCGCAGGCCGTGAATGACCTGAGCCTCGTGCCCGGTGAAACGCGCAATCTCGCGCTGCCACTGGTGCTTGAGCGAGGTCGGGCAAACGATCAACACACGCTCGGCTCCGCAGTGCCGCGCCAGCAGCTCGGCAGCGGCGATGGCCTGGATCGTCTTGCCCAGGCCCATCTCGTCACCGAGCAGCGAGCGGCCCGCCCGCGCGGCAAACAGCGCACCCTCGGCCTGGTACGGGTAGAGCTTGGTCTTGACCAGCCCGCGCAGCGCTGCGCTCTTCGAACCCTGTGGGTAGGCCTCGTCGAACACCTGGTGGCGCCGCGCCGCGTCGCGCTGTTCGGCGACGAAGCTGCGCGCGTCGTCGTAGCAGCGCAGCTCATGGCCCAGTTTGGCGGCGGCCTGCAACAACGCGTCGAGATCGGGCACGCGCGTGCCCTGCGCATCGATCAGCGCGCTGGCTTGCTGCGCCAGCGTCGACGGGCAGTCTGCGCCGGCCCGAAAAACCAGGCAGCGCGGCGCGGCGTATCGAAGAAATATCTCGCTCCACGGCGCTTCGAAACCGCGTGCCAACGCGGCCTTGCCGCCGCGCTTGGCAGCGAGCCGCGCGAGCGTGAACTCGATGTGTTTGCAAGTGCCGAGGTCGTTGGTGGCGAAGTCGGCGCAGGCGCAGAAGTTGTCCCCCGGCTTGCTGCCCCGTATCGCCACGCGGTAGCGGCCACCGCTTTGCGGGTTGCTGACGATGAACTCGGAGAACACGGGCTCGGTACCCAGGGGCTCCAGCCCGAAGGCCTGCTCGCGGCCGAACTGGCGGCGCAAGCCGGCCTGCCACACCTCGGCTGACGCGTCATCCGGCTGACGCGTGCGCGACAGGCGCGGCTCGGTCTTTACTGGACGCTTTGCGCGGGGGGCGGCTTTGGGCTGGCGGGACATGCGTGTGCACCGGGTTCGTGGCTGATGGCGCGTGATTGTCGCCCTCGCAGCGAGAGGCTACCAACGAACCGGAAGCGCGTCCGGCCGCAGTGCCGCAAGCAGCTGGTTGGCCCGGCTGAAATGCCGGCAGCCCAGGAAGGGCACGGGCGGCCGAAGCGCCGACAACGGCGACGGGTGGTTGGCAATCAACACCTTGTGCGCGCCACATTCGAGTGCCGCACGCTTGCGCTGCGCCGAGGCACCCCAGAGCATGAACACCACCGGCTCGGGCTGGGCGGCGACGTGCGCGAGCAGCGCATCGGTCAACAGTTCCCAGCCGCGGCCGGCGTGGCTTTGTGGTGCGCCGTCTTCGACCGTCAACGTGGCGTTGAGCAGCAGCACCCCTTGCTTCGCCCACGCCGTCAGGTCGTCGCGGCACTGCGAGGGCGCACCGGTGTCGGCCTGCACTTCTTTCAGCAGGTTGCGCAGGCTGGGCGGCAGCATCTTCTGGCCGGGCGCCACCGAAAACGCGAGCCCCTGCGCCTGACCCGGGCCGTGGTACGGGTCCTGCCCGAGCACGACAACGCGCGTGTCCTGCGGCGCGGTGAGTTCGAGGGCGCGGAAGATGCGGCCCGGATACACGAGCGCGCCGTCGCGGACGCGCTGATCGACGAAGCTGGCGAGTGCCTGGCCCGGCGCGCTCGTGATGAAAGCATCGGTGA
>JAYVTD010000390.1:0-5046 GCA_043774765.1 Rhizobacter sp.
AGAAAAAACACGCGGTGCTGCACAACATCCACGGCGGCCCGCATGCCGCCGCCGGCGACACATTCCACTACCGCTGGAACACCCACGCGCTGGCGGCCCAGGGCCATGTTGTCGCGTGCGTGAACTACCACGGCTCGTCGGGCTTCGGTCACGCGTTCCTCGACAGCATCACGCACCGTTGGGGCACGCTCGAACTGCAGGATGTCGAGGCTGGCACCGACTGGCTGCTGAAGCAGGCCTGGGCCGACCGCCAGCGCGTGTTCGCGGCCGGCGGCAGCTACGGCGGGTTCATGGTGGCGTGGATGAACGGGCATGTGAAGCCGGGCCGCTACAACGCCTACATCTGCCACGCCGGCTGTTTCGACTGGCAGGCGATGTTCAGCGACGACGCCTACACCTGGCACGCCAAGGAACTGGGCGGCTGGTACTGGGAAGACCCGGCCAAGGTGCAGTCGCAAAGCCCGAGCACGTTCATTGCTGCGATGAAAACGCCGACGCTGGTGATCCACGGCGCGCTCGACTACCGTGTGCCCGACCAGCAGGGCCTGGCCTACTACAACACGCTCAAGGCCAAGGGCGTCGACGCGCGCCTGTTGTGGTTCGCCGATGAGAACCACTGGGTCTTGAAGCCGCGCAATTCGCAGCTCTGGTACGGCGAGTTCTTCGCCTGGCTGGAACGCCACCGCGTGAGCAAAACCACCGGCAAAAGCCCGACCCAGCCCGCAGGCTGACGGCACGGTCCGCCAACGCGCTGCAGCGCCGACGCCGGCGCCGGCGTGAATTTGCACCGTGCGATCCGGCCTGTTCGAGCGATCACGCCGCTCTTCGCCGTGTCACCATGCACCCACCAGAAAATCGATGGAGGGTCGGCATGTCAACAGGTTCGAAATGGCGCTTTGCAGGTCGAAAGATCGTGGCCTGCGCACTCGTGGCGATCGCGCAGGCTGCAGCCGCCGAAGAAGCGCTTCGTGTCAGCGGCACCGGCAGCGGCACTGGCGGCATGAAGTTGGTGGCCACCGCGTTCATGGCGGCGAACCCCGGCGTGCGCGTCGAGGTGATGCGTGCCATAGGCAGCTCGGGCGGTATCAACGCGTTGCTCGACGGCTTTCTCGAAGTGTGCGTCAGCAACCGCCCGCCGAATGCCGCCGAGTCGGCGAAGACGACGTTGGTGAGCCTCGAGTACGCACGCACCCCCTTCATCATTGCCGTGCACCCTGACCTGGGGATCACCGCGCTCACCTCGACACAGCTCGCCGGCCTGTACGGCGAAGGCGCGGTCACCTTCCCCAACGGCAAACGCGCCCGCCCGGTGTTGCGCTTGTCCGACGACACCGACACCCGACTGTTGCAGTCGTTCTCGCCCGAGGTGGCCAAGGCGGTGGACGCGGTGGCCACACGCCGCGGCATGCTCAACGCAAGCACCGACACCGAAGCCGCCGACCTGGCCCAGACCACGGCCGGCGCGTTCGCGGCGAGCACGCTGGCGCTGGTCGAATCAGAAAAGCGCGCGCTGGTCGGGCTCGCGATCGACGGCAAAGTGCCGAGCGTGGCGAACCTGGCCAACGGCAGCTACCCGTACTTCAAGTCGTTGTTCGTGATCGTCGGCCTCAAATCGGGGCCCAACGCGCAAAAGTTCGTCGCCTTCATTCAGTCGACCGCAGGGCGTGAGCTGCTCTCCGCGCATGGTCACTGGATGCGTTGAGCGCATCGCCCGCGCGCGGGCGATGCCACGATAATTCAGCGATGGCCTTTCACCCGCACGCCGAGGGCACCGCCGCCTGGCTCGAACTCGACGCCGCCGCAAACGCGACGATGGCGCGCCTGCGGCGCGGCGCGCTGCTGTTGGCCGCGACGATCACGCTCTCACTGCCGGCGGCGCGGCTGTTCTTCGACCTGAGAACCCGGCTGTCGACACTGTCGGCCGAGGCCGAGGCGCTGGCCGACGACTTGTCGCGACAGGCCAGCACCAACCCTGAGCGCTGGGTCTACGAGCGCAATGCGATGTCGGGCTCACTGAACGCGCTGCTGCTGCGCCGTGCCGCCGATGCGGCCAGCCTAGTGGACGAACAGCAGCGCGAGCTGGCAAGTGCCGGCACATGGGTCGAGGGGCGCATGTTGCACCGCGAGGCCACCGTACTCGACTCCGGTGTCGCTGTCGCGCGGTTGAAAATGCAGAGCTCGACAGCGCCAGCGCTCTTCGCGGCGGCGTGGATGGCGCTGCTGGGGCTCGTGCTCGGGTCGGCGACATGGTGGTTGGTGTCGCGCGCCGCACTCGGTTCGCTGGCCCGGGCCATGCATGCGCTGAAAAGCGCCCGGGTCGACGCCGAGCAGGCAGGCCGGGCGCGCACCACCTTCCTGGCGACCATGAGCCACGAGATTCGCACCCCGATGAATGGCGTGCTCGGCATGACCAGCCTGCTGCTCGAGTCGCCGCTGAACAAGGCGCAGCGCCACTATGTCGAAGTGATCCGCAGCAGCGGCGACTCGTTGCTGACCGTCATCAACGACATCCTCGAGTTCAGCAAGGCCGAGTCGGGCAAGCTGCTGCTCGAGCCGCAGATCTTTCAGCCCGAAGCGCTGGCCGAAGACGTGCTCACGCTGCTCGGCCCGGCGGCCGCCCGCAAACAGCTCGACCTGCTGTGCCGCGTGCAACCCGACGTACCCGGCTGGATGCTCGCCGACGCCACGCGGCTGCGCCAGGTGTTGCTCAACATCGTCGGCAACAGCGTGAAATTCACCGCGGCGGGCGAGGTGCTGGTGGCGGTCGAATGCCCGGCACCGGGCCGGCTGCGCTACAGCGTGCGCGACACCGGCATCGGCATGACCACGGCGCAGATGGCGTCGATCTTCGAGCCGTTCACCCAGGCCGATGCATCGACCACGCGGCGCTTCGGCGGCACCGGGCTGGGGCTGGCGATCAGCCACCGGCTGGTGGCCTTGATGGGCGGCAGCATCACGGTTCAGAGTGCGCCCGGAGAGGGCTCGACCTTCGTGGTCGAGATCAGTTGCAGCGCGGTCGCGACGCCGCCGCATGCCCCTAAGCCCGCCGACGTGACGGCATTGCTGGGCAAACGTGTGCTGGTCGTCGACGACAACTCCACCAACCTGGAGATCGTCGAAAGCCTGACCCGCGGCTGGGGAATGCTGCCGACGCTCTTTGCCGAGCCCGAGCGCGCGCTGCATCAGTTCGGCAACGGCGCCGCATACGACCTTGCCGTGCTCGACTTCAACATGCCGGGCATGGACGGTGCCGAACTGGCCCGGCAGTTGCGTGGCGTGCGGCCCGACCTGCCGATGGTGCTGCTGTCGTCCAGCGACGGCGCCGACGCGTCGCAGCACCTGTTCTCCGCGCGCGCCACCAAGCCGGTGCAACGCATCCTGCTGCTCGACACGTTGCTCACGGTGTTGGGTTCACCGCAGGCCGCCGACGCGCACGTCGACCGTGTGGCCACGATGCCGGGCGCGCTCGAAGCAGCGGTCGACCGGATGGCGTCGCTGCGCGTGCTGGTCGTCGAAGACAACCCGGTCAACGCCATCGTCGTGCGCACCATGCTCGAGCGCCTGGGCTGCCTGAGCGAGCATGTGGGCAGTGGCAGCGAAGCGGTCGAAGCGGTTCAGCGCCAGCCTTATGACCTGATCTTCATGGACCTGCTGATGCCGGTGCTGAACGGCATCGACGCCAGCCTTCACATCCGCCGCTTGCCGCTCGAAAAACAACCCTACATCGTGGCCTTCACCGCCAACGTGATGGCCGAAGACCGTGCGGCCTGTGCCGCGGCCGGGATGAACGCGTTTCTTGCAAAACCGGTGCGCCTGGCCGACCTGGAGATGTGCTTGGCGACGTTCACCCGCTCGATGGCCGCCTGAATCCACCCGGCCCGGGCCGCGCAGCGCCAGCAGCCACTGCTTACACGCAGCCCGCGGGCGGCGGCGTCACGCGTCACAATAGGCGCTTCGAGCCGATTTGCCCGCCGCCGCCATGCTGATCAACTTCTTCTTCACCCTGCGCGCCGCCAAGCTGAAGGTCTCCGTGAAGGAGTACCTCACGCTGCTCGAAGCCATCAAGGCCGGCGTGATCGACGCCGACGAGAATGACCCCAACGGCCCGACCGTCGACAAGTTCTACTACCTCGCCCGCACCTCGCTGGTGAAAGACGAAGCCAACTTCGACAAGTTCGACCGCGCTTTCGCCGCCTACTTCAAAGGCGTGGAGCTGCTCACCGATTTCACGCAAGACGTGCCGCTCGACTGGCTGCAGAAGAAGATGGAGCTCGAACTCAGCGCCGAAGAAAAAGCGCTGATCGAGAAGATGGGCTGGGACGAGCTGATGGAAACGCTGAAAAAACGTTTCGAGGAACAGAAAGAGCGCCACGAAGGTGGCAACAAGATGATCGGCACCGGTGGCACTTCGCCCTTCGGCGCTTACGGCTACAACCCGCAAGGTATTCGCATCGGCCAGGAAAAGAGCCGCAACAAGAGCGCGGTGAAGGTCTGGGACCAGCGCCAGTTCAAGGACTACGACGACACGCTCGAACTCGGCACGCGCAACATCAAGGTGGCGCTGCGCCGCCTGCGCCGCTTCGCCCGCGAAGGCTCGGAACAAGAGCTCGACCTCGACGACACGATCCGCAGCACCGCGGCCAACGCCGGCTGGCTCGACATCAAGATGGTGCCCGAGCGGCACAACAAGGTGAAGGTGCTGCTGCTCATGGACGTGGGCGGCACGATGGACGAGCACATCCACCGCGTCGAGGAGATGTTCAGCGCCGCCAAGACCGAGTTCAAGCACCTCGAGTTCTATTATTTCCACAACTGCGTCTACGACTTCATGTGGAAGAACAACCGGCGCCGCTACAGCGAGAAGTTCAGCACCTGGGATCTGATCAGGAAGTACAACAAGGACTACAAGCTGGTCTTCGTGGGTGATGCCACGATGAGTCCCTACGAAATCCTGCAGCCAGGAGGCAGCGTCGAATACAACAACGAAGAGGCGGGCGCCGAATGGATCCAGCGCCTGACCCAGACCTTCCCCAAATTCGTCTGGAT
>JAYVTD010000391.1:0-3238 GCA_043774765.1 Rhizobacter sp.
CGACAGCGCGAGCGCGCCGGTCCAGGCCATCGTCGCCCAGGGTGCGTTGCCGGCGACGCCGCCCACGAAGTAGGCGCCGAAGACCGCCGTCAGCACCACGGTGGTGTAGCCCGAGTTGGCGAAGTCGTACATCGCCCAGCCGAACACCTCGCGCTTGCGCACGCCGTCGTTCAGCGAATCCTGCGGGAAAAGGGCCATGCTGCATTCTCGCTGTGCGGCAGCGTCATGGCTGGCTTCTTTCGCAGGGCCCGCGTCGCGGTCGCAGGCTGCTTGCTGTCCGTGATGCTGACCGCCTGCGCCGCGCCACCGGGCACGCTGCCCGTTGCAGCTGTCACCTTCGACGCCACCTCGCCCGCCACGCACAGCGTGCATGTCGTCAACCACGGCTGGCACACTGGCCTCGTGCTGCGCGCCAGCGATGTGTCAGCCGCCGCATGGCCAGTGAAGGCCGACTTCCCAGACGCCACCTACTTCGAGGTGGGCTGGGGCGACCGTGCCTACTACCGGGCCGCCGATCCCGGCGCCTGGCTGGCGCTGAAGGCGGTCGCCTGGCCGACGCCGGGTGTGTTGCATGTGGTCGCTGTCGACACCACGCTCCAACGCTTCTTCGCCTTCACCGAAATCAGCGAGGCCCTCGAGATCGGCGTTTCGCCGGCCGGGATGCAGCGCCTGCTCGAGCATCTGCGCAACAGCCACGAATTCGACGACGCGGGTCGCCCCATCACGCTCGGCCCGGGCCTGTACGGCCACAGCCGCTTCTACGCCTCGCGCGAGCGATTTCGCTTGTTCAAGACCTGCAACGTGTGGGTGGCCACGGCGCTGCAAGCCGCTGGCGTACCGGTCACGCCGGCCCTGGCGATCACGGCCAGTCGCTTGATGGCACAACTGCGGCCGCTCGCAAGGGTGACGCCATGACTGATCCGTTCACCGCAGTCGGAACCCGTCGCATCATCCTCGCCCTGCTGCTCGGCGGGCTGCTGGTGCTGGCCTATGCGGTGCTGCAGCTGTTCCTGGTGCCCGTGGCCTGGGCCGCGATCATGGCCTACACCACCTGGCCGCTGCACCTGGGACTGAAGCGCGTGCTCGGCGGCCGCGCCACGCTGAGTGCCGTGCTGATGACGCTGCTGCTGACGGCGACCTTCGTGCTGCCGCTGCTCTGGCTGATTGCGATGCTGCGCACCGAACTGGCGGGCGCCTACGCCGCGGTCTCCGCCTACCTGGCGCAAGGCCCGCGGCCGCTGCCCGACTTCGTGGCCGCCATCCCGTGGTTGGGCGACTGGCTGCAGCAGTGGCTGGACCAGTTGGCGCGCAACCCCGCAGCGCTGCGGGAGCAGATCGGCGGCTGGGTGGAGCAGCGCACCAGTGAACTGCTCGACCTGCTGGGCGGCGTCGGCCGCAACGCCGCCAAACTCGGCTTCGCGCTGGTCACGGTGTTGTTCCTGTACCGCGATGGCGAGACGCTGCTGGCGCAACTGCGCCAGGTTCTGCGGCGTTTCGTCGGCGCCCGCATCGAGGGTTATCTGAGCGCGGTCGGCGCCACCACCCAGGCCGTCGTCTACGGGCTGGTGCTGACCGCGCTGGCGCAGGGGGTGCTTGCCGGGCTGGGCTACTGGGTCGCGGGAGTGAACGCCCCGGTGCTGCTCGCGGTGCTCACCGCGCTGATCGCGTTGATTCCTTTCGGCACGCCTTTCGTCTGGGGTTCCATCGGCGTGTGGTTGCTGCTCAACGGCCAGACCGCGGCCGGGTTCGGCCTGCTGCTGTGGGGCACGCTCGTCGTGAGCTGGGTCGACAACCTGATCCGGCCGCTGGTGATCAGCAGCGCCAGCCGCGTGCCCTTCCTGCTCGTCATGTTCGGCGTGCTCGGCGGTGTCGCCGCGTTCGGGTTGATCGGGCTCTTCGTCGGCCCGGTGATCCTGGCCATCATGATGGCCGTGTGGCGCGAATGGCTGGGCCAGCAGGCGCCGGTGAAGGGCACCGACGACGCCACATCCAGCACCAGGGAGCCAGGCTGAATGCAGGGCGTGTACCACCAGTTCGCGCTGCTGCTGGCCGTTGCGGCCGCCGTCGGCATCATTGCGCTGCGCCTGCGCCAGCCGCTGCTCGTGGCTTACATCGTCGTCGGCATCCTGCTGGGGCCGTCGGCGCTGGGCTGGGTGACGGCCCACGACCAGGTCGACTTGCTGGCGCAGATCGGCGTCACGGTGCTGCTGTTCGTAGTCGGCCTGAAGCTCGACATGCATGTGGTCAAGAGCGTCGGCCCGGTGGCGCTGGCCACCGGCATCGGGCAGATCGTGTTCACCACCGTCATCGGCTTCGCTCTCGCCATGGCGCTCGGCATGGTGCCGCTCACGGCGATCTATGTCGCGGTGGCGCTGACGTTTTCCAGCACCATCATCATCGTCAAGCTGCTGTCCGACAAGCGCGAACTCGATTCGCTGCACGGCCGAATCGCGGTGGGCTTTTTGGTCGTGCAGGACATCGCGGTGGTGGGGGCCATGCTGCTGCTCGGCTCGTGGCAGTCCGGCGCGGGCGGTACGGACCTTTGGCGCCTCGGGCTCGAGGTGAGCCTCAAGCTGGCGGCGGCGCTGGGCGCGGTGGTGGTGCTGATGCGCTGGGTGCTGCCGCGGCTGGTGCACTTGCTGGCACGCTCGCAGGAACTGCTCTTGTTGTTCGCGCTCGCCTGGGGCACGGCGCTGGCCGCCGGCGGCGACATGCTGGGCTTCAGCAAGGAGGTCGGTGCCTTCCTGGCTGGGTTCTCGCTGGCCTCCACCGCCTACCGGGAAGCCATTGCCGCACGCCTGACCGGGTTGCGCGACTTCCTGTTGCTGTTCTTCTTCATCGACCTGGGCGCCAGGCTCGACCTCGGCCTGCTCGGCGCGCAGGTGGGCGATGCGCTGCTGCTGTCACTGTTCGTGCTGGTGGGCAACCCGCTGATCGTGATGGCCATCATGGGCTTCATGGGCTACCGCAAGCGCACCGGCTTCCTGGCCGGCCTGACGGTGGCGCAGATCAGCGAGTTCTCCATCATCTTCATGGCGATGGGCGTCACGCTAGGTCACACCGATGCGGCCGCGCTGGGCCTGGTGACGCTGGTGGGGCTGGTGACGATCACGCTGTCGACCTACATGATCCTGTATTCGCAGCCGCTGTACGCCCGACTGGCGCCCTGGCTGGTGCGCTTCGAGCGCCAGCGCCCCTTGCGCGAGATGGCGGTGGAGCGCAATCGGCCGCAGGCCGA
>JAYVTD010000392.1:0-2444 GCA_043774765.1 Rhizobacter sp.
ACGCATGATCTTCTACACCTTTGCCATCAATGCACTGCTCGCCGCTGCTGCCGCGCTGCTGGTCACCCCCACCTACCTGGCCAAGTTCGACATGGGCGATTCGCTCGGCAACAAGGCCTTCTTCGCCGCCATCATCGGCGGCTTCAACAACAGCCGCGGCGCGCTGCTCGGCGGCGTGATCGTTGGCGTGGCCGAGAACCTGGCCGCCGCCTACATCTCGCCGGCCTACAAGGACGCGGTGGCGCTGTTGATCTTCATGGCCGTGATCCTGTTCAAGCCGCAGGGCCTGTTGGGCAAGAAGGTCGAGAGGAAGGTCTGATGAAGCGGGCCCCCCTCATCGCCGGCCTGCTCATCTTCGCGCTGCTGCTGGCCGTGCCGCCGCTGCTGAAGAACTACGGCGTCTACCTCTTCAGCTACTGGCTGGTCTTCGTGATCGCCACGATGGGCCTGAACCTGACGATCGGCTATGCGGGGCAGAAGAGCCTGGGCCACGCCGCCTTCTTCGGCATCGGCGCCTACACCGTGGCGATCCTGATGAAGGCCGGTTTCAGCTTCTGGTTCGGGCTGCCGGTGGCCATGTTCGGCTGCTTTGCCATCGGCCTGGCGCTGGGCTTCCCGGCGCTTCGGGTGCAGACGATCTACCTGGCTTTCGCCACGCTGGGCTTCAACACCGCGGTGTGGCTGGTGATGCGCAACGAGGAGTGGCTCACCGGCGGCACCTTCGGCATCAACAACATCGCGCGGCCGAGCCTGTTCGGCTTCCAGCTCAGCGCGGCGCTGCACTACTACTACTTCGTGCTCGCAGTCGCGATGGTCATGGGCGCGCTGCTGTGGAAGCTGCTCTCCTCGCCCTGGGGCAAGGCCTTCAAGGCGCTGCGCGACAACCCGATCCGCGCCGAAAGCCTGGGCATCAATATCCAGGCCTACACGCTGCTGTCGTTTGCGATCGGTGCGGTGTATGCCGGCGTGGCCGGGGCCCTGTTCGCAGCCTGGTCGAGTTCATCGAGCCGGCGCCGTTCACGGTGGGCGCCTCGATCATGATGTACCTGATGGTGGTGGTCGGCGGCGCGGGCTACTTCTTCGGCCCGCTGCTCGGCTCGGCTGTGGGCGTGCTGCTGCCCGAGTGGCTGCGCTTCGCCCAGGGCTGGTACCTGTTCGTCTTCGGCAGCGCGGTGGTGATGCTGATGCTGTGGCTGCCCGATGGCTTGCTGTCGATCCCCGACCGCATGAAGGCGCGCCGCCACGCCCGCGAAGCCTCGGCCGCACGCGCCGCGGCGGCGTCCAGGATCGGAGCCGCATCGTGACCGCCCCGCTCCTCAAGGTCAGCGACCTGAAGAAGGCCTACGGCGCGATCCAGGCCGTCGGCGGCGTGTCCTTTGAGGTCTATCCCGGCGAGATCTTCGGTGTCATCGGGCCCAACGGTTCGGGCAAGACGACGATGTTCAACAGCGTGCTCGGCCAGATCGAGCCCGACGCCGGCAAGATCGAGCTGAACGGCCGGGACATCACCGGCAAGAGTCCCATGCAGTTGAACCAGCTCGGCGTTGGCCGCACCTTCCAGACCTTGCAGGTCTTCGGCAGGATGAGCGTGCGCGACAACCTGCTGGTGGCCGCGCAGGAGCATGAAGGCAGCATCTGGAGCCGCATGTTCGCGCCCGGCGATTCGGGCCTGGGCGCAAAAGCCGACGCATTGATCGAGCAGTTCCGCATCGGCCATGTCGCCGAGAAGAAGGCCGGCGAACTGAGCTACGGCCAGCAAAAGCTGGTCGATATCGCGATGGCCTTCATGAGCGAGCCCGACCTGGTGCTGCTCGACGAGCCCTGCGCGGGCGTGAATCCGAGCCTGGTCGGCGGCATCAGCACGCTGCTCAAGGAACTCAACAAAACGCGGTCATCAGGAGAAAAGGCAAGCTCGTTCGTCGTCATCTAACACAACATGGATTTCGTGATGGACCTGTGCCACCGCATCCTGGTGATGGTCGAGGGCAGGGTGCTGGCGATCGGCACGCCGGCCGAGATCCGCGGCAACAAGGCCGTACTCGACGCTTACCTCGGCAACTGACCATGATCGAGTTCAAGGACGTCACCGCCGGCTACGGCGAATTCATGATCCTCAACGATCTGAGCTTCGAGGCCGCGCGCGGCAAGATCACGCTGCTGCTGGGGCCCAACGGCGCGGGCAAGAGCACGGTGCTGAAAACGCTGTTCGGTCTGCTCAAGGTCAAGCAGGGTTCGTTGCACCTCGACGGCAAGAACATCACCGGTGCCAGCGCCAAAGACCTGCTCACGCAGCATGGCGTGGCCTTCGTGCCGCAAGGGCGCAACCTGTTCGGCCAGCTCTCGGTGATCGAGAACCTCGAGCTCGGCGGCATCACGCTGGGCATGAAGACCGCGCACCAACGCATCCCCGAGATCCTCGCGCTGTTCCCGCGCCTCAAGGAACG
>JAYVTD010000393.1:0-6715 GCA_043774765.1 Rhizobacter sp.
GACATCGACAAGGGCCAGCGCCAGTCGATCATCGTCGACGAGATCCCGTACCAGGTGAACAAGAAAACGCTGCTCGAGCGCATCGCCGAGCTGGTGCACGAGAAGAAAATCGAAGGCATCAGCCACATCCAGGACGAGTCCGACAAGTCGGGCATGCGGGTGGTGATCGAGCTCAAGCGCGGCGAAGTGCCCGAGGTCGTGCTGAACAACCTCTACAAGCAGACGCAGCTGCAAGACACGTTCGGCATGAACATGGTGGCGCTGATCGACGGCCAGCCCCGTCTGTGCAACCTGAAAGACCTGATCGAGGTCTTTCTCGAACACCGCCGCGAGGTCGTCACCCGCCGCACCGTGTTCGAGCTGCGCAAGGCGCGCGAACGTGGCCATGTGCTCGAAGGCCTGGCCGTGGCGCTGGCCAACATCGACGAGTTCATCGAAACCATCAAGGCTTCGCCGACCCCGCCGGTCGCCAAGGCCGCGCTGATGAGCAAGAGCTGGGACTCGGCGATGGTGCGCGAGATGCTCTCGCGCGTGGCCGGCGACAACCCCGGCGGCCTGGAGGCCTACCGCCCCGAAGGCCTGCCGAAGAACTTCGGCATCCAGCCCGACGGCCTGTACCGCTTGTCCGACGACCAGGCCGGCGAGATCCTGCAAATGCGCCTGCAACGCCTGACCGGGCTTGAGCAGGACAAGATCATCGGCGAGTATAAGGAAGTGATGACGCAGATCACCGATCTGCTGAGCATCCTGCACACGCCGGCACGGGTCACGTCGATCATTTCCGACGAGCTCGCCGCGATCAAGGCCGAGTTCGGTCAGACCAAGATCGGCGCGCGCCGCAGCGTGATCGAGCACAACGCGATGGACCTCGGCACCGAGGACCTGATCACGCCGACCGACATGGTCGTGACGCTTTCGCACACCGGCTACATCAAGAGCCAGGCGCTCTCCGAATACCGCGCTCAAAAACGCGGCGGGCGCGGCAAGCAGGCGACCCAAACGAAGGAAGACGACTGGATCGATCAGCTATTCATCGCCAACACGCACGACTACATCCTGTGCTTCACCAACAAGGGCCGTGTCTACTGGCTCAAGGTCTGGGAAGTGCCGCAGGGCTCGCGCAACTCGCGCGGCCGCCCGATCGTCAACATGTTCCCGCTCCAGCCTGGCGAGAAGGTCAACGTGGTGCTGCCGCTGACGGGCACCTTCCGCACCTTCCCGGCCGACCACTACGTGTTCATGGCCACGGCCCAAGGTGTGGTGAAGAAGACCTCGCTCGATGAATTCAGCAACCCGCGCAAGGCCGGCATCATCTCGGTCGACCTCGACGAAGGCGACTTCCTGATCGGCGCCGCGCTGACCGACGGCCAGCACGACGTGATGCTCTTCAGCGACGGCGGCAAGGCCGTGCGCTTCAGTGAAGAAGATGTGCGCCCGCTCGGCCGCAACACGCGTGGCGTGCGCGGCATGATGCTCGACGACGGGGTCAGCGTGATCGCGATGCTGGTGGCCGAAGACGAAACCCAGAGCGTGCTGACCGCCACGCAGAATGGTTACGGCAAGCGCACCAGCATCGTCGAGTACACGCGCCACGGCCGCGGCACCAAGGGCATGATCGCGATCCAGCAGAGCGAGCGCAACGGCAAGGTCGTGGCCGCCACGCTGGTGCGCGCTGACGACGAGATCATGTTGATCACCGACAAGGGCGTGCTGGTGCGCACACGCGTCTCCGAGATCCGCGAACTCGGCCGTGCCACGCAGGGCGTGACGCTGATAGCGCTCGACGGTGGCACCCAACTCAGCGGCGTGCAGCGCATCGTCGAAAATGACGCCAACGGCGATGCTGCAATGGACAACCCCAGCGACGCTTCCAACGAACCTACCGGCGATGCGGGCGACGAGCCCCCGACCGAGGAGAACTCCTGATGAAAAGAACGATCGTGTTGGCGCTGCTGGCCAGCGCCACGCTGGCGCATGCCCAGACCGCACCGGCACCCGCCTCGGCACCCGTCTCGGCGGCCAAGAAAGAACTGGTGCAGAAGGTGCTCCTTCTGCAACAACCCACCATCGAGAACATGGCGCGCAACCTGGTCGAGCAGCCGGCCGGGCAGATGATGCAGGCCGCCGGCCGCGCGCTGCAGCAGCAGGTGCCCGCCGAGAAGCGCGAAGCCGTCGGCAAGGGCATTGAAGCCGACGTGAAGAAGTACGTGGACGAGTCCTACCCGAACATCCGCGATCGCGCCGTGAAGATCGCGCCCACGACCATCGGCGCCGTGCTCGAAGAGAAGTTCACCGACGACGAACTCAAGCAGTTGATCGCTTGGCTCGAGTCGCCGGTCAACAAGAAGTACCTGCAGCTCGGCCCGGAGATGCAGAACGGCTTCATGCAGAAACTCGTTACCGAAGCGCGCCCCGTGCTCGACCCCAAACTGCAGGCGCTCGAAACCAAGGTGCGCGCTTCGCTGGGGGTGCCAGCCGAGCCAGGGGCTCCGGCCGCGAGCGGCGGTGCGCCGGCCAAGGCCGCGGCACCGGCACGCAAGGCGTCCGGCGCCAAGTGATCGGGCGGTGATCACGCAGGGCGACGCCCGCCTTGCCCTCGCCGCGCCGGCATGGCCTTGACGCGTGCGAGAATTTGCGCCTGACCATGGCTGATTCCTCCCCCGCAAACGCCGACGATCTGCTCGCTTTCCGCGTGCAAATCGACGGGCTCGATCGCGAGTTGCTCGCGCTGCTGAACCGCCGCGCCCTGCTGGCCCAGCAGGTCGGTGAAGTCAAGAAGCGCGAAGGCTCGGTCGCGTTCCGGCCGGAACGCGAAGCGCAGGTGATCGACGGCCTGAAGCTCGCCAACACCGGCCCGCTCAAGTCCGACAGCGTGGCGCCGATCTGGCGCGAGATCATGTCGGCCTGCCGCGCGCTCGAAACCCCCTCGCGGGTGGCCTACCTCGGGCCGGCCGGCACTTTCAGCGAAGAAGCCGCTCTCGGTTTCTTCGGCTCGTCGATCGTGCACGTGCCCTGCGCCAACTTCGACGAGGTGTTCCACGCCACCAGTGCCGGCTCGGCCGATTTTGGCGTGGTGCCGGTCGAGAACTCCAGCGAAGGCGTGGTCACGCGCTCGCTCGACCTTTTCCTGACGACGCCCTTGTTCATCATCGGCGAGACCAGTCTCTACGTGCGCCACCATCTGCTGCGCAGCGTGAACTCGCTCGACGGCATCGAAGCCGTCTGCGCCCACCCGCAGGCGCTCGCGCAGTGCCACGGCTGGCTCAGCAACCACCTGCCGAACGTGGAGCGCCGGCCGGTCTCAAGCAACGCCGAAGGCGCCCGCATGGCGAGCGCCGACCCGCGCCTGGCCGGTATCGCCAGCGAGCGCGCGGCGAGCCAGTTCGGCTTGCACGTGGTGGCGCCGGCGGTCCAGGACGACGCCCACAACCGCACCCGCTTCGCGATCGTCGCGCACCCGCACAAACACCCGCAGCCCAAAGCCTCTGGGCACGACTGCACCAGCCTCGTGGTCTCGGTGAAGAACCAACCCGGCGCCGTGCACGACATGCTGGTGCCGCTGAAACGGCACGGCGTGTCGATGACACGCTTCGAGTCACGCCCTGCCCGTTCCGGCCAGTGGGAGTACTACTTCTACATCGACCTGCAAGGTCACCCTGACCAGCCCCACGTCGCTGCGGCGCTGCAAGAGCTGCGCGAGGTCTGCGCATTCTTCAAGCTGCTCGGCACCTACCCCATCGATGTGCACTGAAGAGGGCACCCAAGTCTCATGTTCAACCAACTCGGAGTGATCGGCTGCGGTCTGATGGGCGGATCGTTCGCGCTCGCGCTCAAGCGCGCCGGGCTCGTCAAGCGCGTGATCGGCTACAGCAAGTCGCCATCCACCACCGAGAAGGCGAAGAAGCTCGGCATCATCGACACCGCGGCCGAGTCGGCGCTGCTCGCGGTCTCGGGCTCCGACATCGTGTTGATCGCCGTGCCGGTGTCGGCCACCGAAGCCACGTTCAAGGCGATTCGCCACCTCGTCGAACCCGGCGTATTGCTGATGGACGTGGGCTCGACCAAGCGCGACGTGGTCGACGCGGCGCGCCGCGTGCTGAAAGAGCGCATCAGCTCCTTTGTGCCGGCGCACCCGATTGCCGGCAAGGAAGTAGCCGGCATCGCGCATGCCGACGCCACGCTCTACAACGGCCGCCAGGTGATCCTGACTCCGCTGCCGCAAACCTCGCCCGAGCTGGTGCAAAAAGCCACCGACGTGTGGGCCGCAATCGGCTCGCAGGTATTGCGAATGACACCCGAGAACCACGACGCCGCGTTCGCCGCCGTGAGCCACCTGCCGCACCTGCTGGCGTTCGCGTACTTCAACTCGGTGGCGAAGCAGCCGGCCGGGCGCGACTACCTCTCGCTCGCCGGCCCCGGCTTTCGCGACTTCACCCGCATCGCCGCGAGTGACCCGACCGTGTGGCGCGACATCCTGATGTCGAACCGCGAAGAGCTTCTGAAGCAGACGATGCGGGTCCGGCACGCGCTTGAAGCGATGGAAATCGCGATCAAGTCGGGCAATGCCGAAGCGCTGGAAGACATGATCCGCAGCGCCTCAGAAGCGCGCGCCGGCTGGCAGATGAACGCTTCCAAGCCCAATACCAGCCACTGATTTTTTTGCGCCGCTTCGGCCGCGCAGCCGCCGAATGTTCAAGACCCGTTTTCTCGACCTCCCGCCGCTGCGCGCTGCTGCGGGCACGGTGCAACTGCCCGGCTCCAAGAGCATCTCGAACCGGGTGCTGCTGCTGGCGGGCCTGAGCGCGGGCACGACGGTCATTCACGACCTGCTCGAGTCCGACGACACGCGTGTGATGCTCGACGCGCTGCTGGCGCTGGGCTGTCAGGTGCAGCCCGTGGGCGAGACGCTGCACGTGACCGGCCTCGGCGGTCGGCTGAAAACGCGCGACGCGAAGCTCTTTCTCGGCAACGCCGGCACCGCGATGCGGCCTCTCACCGCCGCGTTGGCGGTTCTCGCTGCGACCCAGGGTGGAAACTTCGCGCTCAGCGGCGTGCCGCGCATGCACGAACGACCGATCGGCGACCTGGTCGATGCCTTGCGCCAGCTCGGCTGTGGCATCGACTACCTCGGCAACGGCGGCTTTCCGCCGCTGCAGCTCCTGCCGGGTGCGGCGCCCTTGAACACCGGCCGGCCGATCCGCGTGCGCGGCGACGTGTCGAGCCAGTTCCTCACCGCCCTGCTGCTGGCGTTGCCGCTGGCCGCGGAGCAGCAGGCCATCGTCATCGAGGTCGACGGCGATCTGATCTCCAAGCCCTATGTCGAGATCACGCTGAACCTGCTGGCGCGTTTCGGCATCGACATCATGCGCGACGGCTGGCAGCGTTTCACGATTCCACAAGGCAGCGCGTACCGGTCGCCGGGCGACATTCGTGTCGAAGGCGACGCGTCTTCGGCGTCGTACTTCATTGCGCTCGGTGCGATCGCAGCCACTGAGGCGCCGATCAGGATCGTCGGTGTCGGCTCCGATTCGATCCAGGGCGACATCCGATTCATCGACGCGGCCCGGGCGATGGGAGCGCAGGTCAGCAGCGGCCCCGGCTGGCTCGAAGTGCGGCGCGGCCGCTTCCCGCTGACGGCCATCACGCTAGCCTGCACCGACATTCCCGACGCGGCGATGACACTCGCCATGATGGCGCTCTACGCCACCGGCACGACACGGCTCGACAACATCGCGAGCTGGCGTGTCAAGGAGACCGACCGCATCGCGGCGATGGCGGCCGAGTTGCGCAAGCTCGGCGCGACCGTGGTCGAAGGCCCCGACTTCATCGAAGTCACGCCGCCCACGCGCTGGCAGCCGGCCGCGATCCACACCTACGACGACCACCGCATCGCGATGTGCTTTTCGCTGGCGGCGTTCAACAGCCTGGCGGCCCCGGCGAGCGCGCCCGTTCCGGTGCGCATCCTCGACCCGCAGTGTGTGGGCAAGACCTTCCCCGATTACTTCGAAACCTTGTTCGAGCGCGTGAGCACGGCGCCACAAGACATCCCGATCATCACTGTCGACGGCCCCACGGCGTCGGGCAAAGGCACACTCGCCAGCGCCGTGGCCAAGGCGCTGGGTTACCACTTCCTCGATTCCGGCGCCGTCTACCGCGCCACCGCACTGGCTGCCATGCGCGCCAGCGTGCGCGCCGACGACGAACAGCGCGTGGCGCAGCTCGCTGCGAACCTCGACTTGCATTTCGACGCCGACACGATCTGTCTCGGCGGCCAGGACGTGACCGAAACGCTGCGCCTCGAAGAAGTCGGCGCGCTGGCCTCGAAGGTTTCGGCCTGGCCGCTGGTGCGGGCGGCACTGCGCACACTGCAGGTCTCGTTTCACCGCATTCCGGGTCTGGTGGCCGACGGCCGCGACATGGGCACCGTGATCTTCCCCGGGGCGCAGTTCAAGGTCTTTCTCACCGCGAGCGCCGCGACGCGCGCCGAACGGCGCTACAAGCAGTTGATTTCAAAGGGAATTTCCGCTAATATCGACAGCCTTCGCACCGAGCTTGAAGCACGCGACGCCCGGGATCAAACCCGCAGCGTTTCGCCCTTGAAGCCGGCCGTTGATGCGATGTTGCTGGACAACTCGGCACTTTCCGTCGAAGCCTCGGTGGAAGCGGTGCTCGAAGCCTGGGAACAACGCAGGCCGTTCGGGGCAACCTGATCGGC
>JAYVTD010000394.1:0-2762 GCA_043774765.1 Rhizobacter sp.
CCACCACGCGGCGTGCGCCCACCGACAGTTCGAACGACAGCGTGTCGGCGTGCGCGTGGCCCACCAGGTAGTCGGGCCCGATGCGGGCCACGTCGGCCAGAAGCACGGCGCCGCCCCAGCTGGCGCGGATGTAGCCGCTGTCGGCCAGGTGCGTCAGGCCCGGTTGCGTTTGTTGCGCCGTGATGGTCAGCGCGGCAGCGTAACGCTCCAGCTCCACGAGGTCGGGCGCAATGCCTTCTGCGCTGTCGTTGAAGAGCCCCAGCGTGCCGTCGGGGTGCGTCATGCAGCGCAACCAGTGCAGCATGCGCGAGGCTGTTTCGCGCAGCCGTGGCGCCAGCGCGCGTGCCGGCGATTCGGCCGCCGCTCGGGCGCCGATGATGTTCAGCAAGTCGAGCAGGTCTTCCAGCGCCAGCGCGTGGTACATCGGGCTGCGCTCGAACTGGCCGCCATCGGCCAGGATCTGCTCGGGCAGTTCACGCTCCAGAATGGCCAGCCCGCGCGCCAACCAGGCCTGCGCTTCGGCACCGTCGAAGTACAGGCCCGCCACCACCAGCGCCTTGGCGTTGGCGAACAGGTGGTTGCCCAGCAGATGCCATTCGAGCCGGCCGCGCAACCAGCGCGTCTGCGCGGCCAGGCTGTCGAGCCAGGCGGGCTCGGCGACATCGCCTGCCGCGTCCGCCGACAGGAACCATTTGATCCAGTTGACGATGCGCAGCGAGGTCGGGTAAGGCTCCCAGCCGGTGCCGTGGCCCGCCGGGTTCTCGGCAATCCAGCGTGTCACCAGCGCGCGGTGCGCGGGCGCGCGCTGAGCCGCGCCGGCGGCGTTGAGGTCGTCGAAGTAGTGCAGGTTGTAGCGCCACAAGCGCTCCACCTGCGGATCGTCCCAGGCGGCCGTGCCGCTCGCCAGCGCGTGCTCGACGTTCAGAAAGCGAAAGCGCATCGGCTCCAACAACGAAGACTCGCGTCGGGCCGGCACGACCCAAACCCCGGTGGCGCCGCGCAGCGCCGGTGCCGGTCGCAGGTCGGGCCGCGGCTTGTGCAGGCGGAACCACGCGCGGCCCCAAACCTGCTCGGCGCGCAGGTGGCGCACCGTGCGCCAGAACCTGCCCAGGTGGGCTAGGTGCACAGAAGATCGTCCAGCATGGCGGCGATGCGGGTGCCGGTCTGGCCGTCCCATTTTTCCGGGACCGCGCCTTTTTTCCAGGCACGGTCGAACAGGCGGTCGAGCGCCGGTTGCAGCGCCGCAGGGTCGGTGCCGATGAGCTCGTTGGTGCCGGTTGTCACGGTCTCGGGGCGCTCGGTGGAGTCGCGCAGCGTCATACAGGGCACGCCCATCACGGTGGTTTCTTCGGTGACACCGCCCGAGTCCGTGATCACGCCCTTCGCATGCCGCACGAGGTAGTTGAACTCGAGATACGGTTGGGGCTCCACGGCCAGCAACTCGGGCCACTGCCCGGCCAGGCCCTGCAGCGTCTTGGCCGTGCGCGGGTGCACCGGAAAGACCACCGGCAGGCCGCGAGCGCCATTGCACACGGCCGACAGTAGCCGCTCGAACGCAACCGGGTCATCGACGTTGGCCGGGCGGTGCAAGGTCATCACGAAGTAGCCGCCGGGCTCAAGCGCGTGGGTGGCCCAGAAGGGTGGCGGGCGCAGCCGCGGCAGGTTCACCAGCAGAGTGTCGATCATGGTGTTGCCGACGAAGAAGATGCGCTCGCCGCTGACACCGGCCGTGCGCAGGTTGGCGTTGGCCACCTCGCTCGTCGTGAAGAACCAGTTGGTGATCGAGTCGGTGATGAGGCGGTTGATCTCTTCGGGCATGCTCCAGTCGCCCGAGCGAATGCCGGCTTCCACATGCGCCACCGGCACGCGCAGCTTCTGCGCCGCGATCGCGCAGGCCATCGTCGACGTGACATCACCGACCACCAGGCACAGGTCGCTGCGGGCATCGAGCAGCAGCTTCTCGTAGCGCACCATGATCGAGGCCGTCTGCTCGGCCTGCGTGCCCGAGCCGACTTCGAGGTTCACGTCGGGCTCGGGGATACCGAGCTGGGTGAAGAAGTCGCCGGACATGCGCGCGTCGTAGTGCTGGCCGGTGTGCACGAGGCGGTAGCGCAGCGTGCTGCCCTGCGCCTGGCGCTGCTGGATCGCGTGCAGGATGGGCGCGATCTTCATGAAGTTGGGCCGCGCACCGGCGATCACATCGACCAGCGGCCCTGGCCCGGGCACGTTTCCGTCTCCGGCGTTCATCGCAGCGCCTCCTCGATCTGGATGCTGATGCGGCTGACTTCGAACAACTCGCCCAACGGAATGGGCGAGGCACCGCCCGACTTCAGCGCGTTCACGAAGGCGGCCGTGCAGGCCGTCTGGCCCTTGTCCTGGCGCCACAGGTTCATCTTCGTGAAGCCGGGCCAGCCGAAGCCACTGAGGCGGCGGAAGTTGTCGAGCTGCAAGACGCGCCCGGCGGCGAAAACCTCGAGCCGCTCTTTCGGGAAGGCCTTGCTGCCGTTGGCCAGATAAAGCAGGGTGCCGAGCGAACCGTCGGTGAAGCGCAGCGTCACGCTCGCGGTGTCCGGCGTGGCGCCGGCCATGCGCGCGACCTGGAACGACTCGATCGGTGCCCCCACCAGGAAACGCAATAGGTCCACGAAGTGGCAGCCTTCGCCGACGAGCCGCCCGCCACCGACCGTGCGGTCCTGGGTCCAGTGCGTGGCCGGGATGGCGCCGGCGTTGACCGTCATCACCAGCGTCTTCGCGCCCGGCGC
>JAYVTD010000395.1:0-5857 GCA_043774765.1 Rhizobacter sp.
GACTTCATGCCGCTGCTTCTGTGTCGGCGTGTCGCTCAGGCCACCACGACCGCGCTCGGCGTCAGCAGGCGCTGCATGAGTTCGCGCACGCTGCGAATCTGCTCACCGAAAGGCAGCGTGCCAACACCGCGGAAGAACAGGCCTTTTCTGAGGTCGCCGCGCAAGGCCGCGGCGAGCTGCGTGTCGATGCAAAACTGGCCCCAGCCGGGCAGGCCGTCGCGCAGGCCGCACTGCGCCAAGCAGTCGAACGCGAGCGTGCAGCGCGGCTTCACGTGCACCACGCTTTGCAGCTTGGGCTCGGCCTTCAGGTAGTTCTTCAGCCACGGTGTCGCGACGGCGCGTGCCGGCAAACCGGCCACGCTGGTGAACTCGACCATGTCGGCGTCGGTGGCCTGCGCCAGCACCCGCTTGAATTCGGCGTGCGCGTCGCACTCCTGCGTCACCGCGAACGGCGTGCCGAGCTGCACGCCCGCCGCTCCCAGCGCCTGCACGCGGGCGATGTCTTCGAACGAACGGATGCCCCCGGCCGCGATCAGCGGAATGTCGAGGCCGGCGGCGCGCATGAACGCGAGCGCCTGCGGGATCACGTTCTCGAACTCGAAGCGCGGGTCGTTCAGGTCGGCGATCTTCGCGGCGCCGAGGTGGCCGCCCGCCAGGCGCGGGTGTTCGATCACGATCGCGTCGGGCAGACGTTTTTTGCGCTCCCACTTGCGCAGCAGCAGCTGCACGCCGCGTGCGTCCGACAGGATCGGCACGAGCAGCGCTTGCGGGTGGTCTTGCGCGAGCTCGGGCAGGTCGAGCGGCAGGCCGGCGCCGACCACCACCGCGTCGATGCCGCATTCGAGCGCGCGTGTCACCGACGGGCCATATTCGCTCACCGCGCGCATCACGTTGATGGCGAGCAACCCGCGCCCGCCGCACAGCGCGCGCGCGGCGTGGATCTCGCGCGCCAGCGCTTCGAGGTTGGCCGCATTGATGGCCTCTTTCGCCGCCTGCGTGGCGGCCGCGCCGGCCGGCAGGTCGCGCGTCTTTTGCATCAGGTCGGGGTGGTGGCGGCGCAGGTCAACCGACGAGATCGTGCCCATCGCGCCGAGCGCTGCCACGCTGCCCGCGAGCCGGTGGGCCGACACACCCACGCCCATGCCCCCTTGCACGATCGGCAGCAGCGTGCGCCCGCCCAGGTGCAGCGGCGTGAGGCCGGCGGCTCCGAGCAATGTCATCAGATCGCTGGCGTGGCCGGCAGTGGCGGTCGGGTCGGTCATGGGGTGTGGGCCGGGCGCTGGCGCGCAGCCTCTGTGTCGAGGTCTGCAAGGTAGCGGTCGGAGGCGCCCATGGTTTTGACCAGGATCAAGCGCCGGGCAAGGCCGACTCGATACGATCGAAGAGAGGTCCGGGTGCAAATGCTTCGTCGATCTCGTTGAAGATGATGCTGCCGTCGTCGACCGGCGCCGAATCGAACGGCCCGGTGCCGCTGTGCTGGGCGCTGGACGCCGGCACGAAGCTGCCGCTGCGCATGTCGAACACATGCACTTCGCCATCTTCGATCACGTAGTGCCAGCCGTGCAGCGCCAGCCGGCCGGCTTCGACACGCTCGCGCACCATCGGGTAGCCCATCAGGCGCTCGAGCTGCAGCACCACCGAACGCTGCTCGGTGCGGCGCAGCGCCTCCGGCGTCAGCTGCACCGGCAGTGCCGCTTCGCGCCCGAGCTCGAGCCAGGCCGCTAGGTTGCTGGCGTGCGGCGTGGGCTCTTCGTAGAGCGCACGAATCCCGCCGCAATGGCTGTGGCCGCAGACCACGATGCGCGCGACGTTGAGCTTGAGCACCGCGTACTCGATCGCGGCCGCGGTGCCGTGGTAGCCC
The DNA here is from genome assembly GCA_043774765.1 of Rhizobacter sp. Lineage (GTDB taxonomy): Bacteria > Pseudomonadota > Gammaproteobacteria > Burkholderiales > Burkholderiaceae_C > LMDS01. The sequence goes on from JAYVTD010000395.1 coordinate 1,862, forward strand.
ACCCAGCGCCGAGCCGCCTCAAGCTGGGTGTGCCCCCTCGGGGGGCCGACGCCGGAGGCGTCTTGGGGGCCTTCGATATAGCCGTCGTGCGGTGGCACGAACGCGCCCACGTTGCGCACCATGAACACTTCACCGGGCCCGGCGCCGGTGAGCAGGTAGGGCAGCAGGCGCGAGTCGGAACAGCCGATGAAGAGGATGCTCGGGTGCTGGCCGTGCTGCACCAGCGCCTCGAACTGGCCCTGCACGGCGGGGAAGTAGTCGTCGTGAAAGCGGCGCAGCCGCTGCAGCAGTTCGTCGGGCATCGGCGCGCTGCCGGTGGGGCCTACTGGACCAGCGGCGTGGTCGCTGCGTCGAGGTCCACGCCCTCGACCACGGCCGCGCCCGCCAGCAGCTGCAGGCACTGGCGCAGCGCTGCCACGTAGGTCTGCTGGCGCAGCGCCATCTCGACCGCGCCGCGCACCGCCTCGAAGGGCTGGGGCACGCCGCCCTCGCGCTCGAGCACCTCGACCACGTGCAGGCCGAAACGGCTGTGCACCAGGCGCGGCAGAACGCCCACCTCGACATGGCCGAACAACTCGCGTGCGAATTCGCTGGCGCAATCGGCGGGGGCGAGCCAGCCGAGCTCGCCACCCTGTTCGCCGCTCGGGCAGTTCGACAGCTTGCGCGCCGACGCGCCGAAGCCGTCGTTGGCGTTGCCGCGCGTTTTCCCATCGTGGCAGCGAACGTCGAGCAGGCAGGCTTCGGCGCGGTTGCGCAGCGCCACCACGTCCATGCCGGGGGTCACCGCGAACAGGATGTGCCGCACCCGCACCCGCTCGCCACTGCGCCAGCGTGCCGGCTGGGCCGCGAAGTGGCGCTGGCAGGCTTCGGTGGACGGCTCGGGCACGGGCAGCTCACGCTCCAGCCACGTATCGATCGCCGCCGAAGCGGCTTCGCTGACCACCCCGTCGCCGGCGGCCGCGTCATTCGTGTCCAGCAGGCCGGCCTGCATCGCCGCCTGGCGCAGCAGCTCGGTGCAGGCGCGCTGGCGCAGCTCTTCGCGCGCGAGGTTTTCTGACGCGCTGTTCAAGGCCACGCCGTTGATGCGCGCCTCGCGCACCGGAGTGGCCTGCGCAGCAGCGCTGAAGTCGACGGTTTCCACCAGCATGCTCTTGTCTCCTCGATGTTCAGACACTCGCGCCAGGCTGGCGCGGTTCGTTGTGGCCGGGCGGCAGGTTCAGGCGCCTGCTGCGCACCACCTGGTGCGGGCGGAACAGGAACGAGACCGTGGCGAAGCCGCTCCACACGTGCACCAGCCGGCTGAACGGGAACAGCAGGAAGATCGTCATGCCGAACACGATGTGGAACAGGTACGGCCAGGGCAGCGTGCTCAGCAGCGTCGCATCGACCGGCCGCAGCGTGACGATGCGCTGGGCCCAGTCTGCGAGGATCAGCATCACGCTGCCGTCGGCGTGCTGCCACGAAAACGGCAGCGTGATCAGGCCCACCACGAGCTGCACCCACAGGATCACGAGCACCGCGATGTCGGTGCGGTGGCTGGTCAGGCGAATGCGCGGGTCGAACACACGCCGGTACAGCAACATCGACAGGCCCACAAAGCAGAAGGCTCCGGCGATGCCGCCTGCCACCACTGCCATCAGCTGCTTGGTGGCGGCGCTCATGAACACGCCGTACACGCTGTGCGGCGTGAACAGCCCGACCAAGTGGCCGAAGAACAGGAACAGGATGCCGAAGTGAAAAAGGTTGCTGCCCCAGCGCAGCAGGCCGGCCCGCAGCAGCTGCGACGAATCGCTCTTCCAGCTGTACTGGTTTTGATCGAAGCGGATCAGGCTGCCCATCAGGAACACCGTGAAGCAGACGTAGGGGTAGACCTGGAACAGAAAACCGTAAACGCCGCTCATGACGCTGCTCCTGTGTGTGCCACGGCCGGGCTGCGCGTGCGAACGACATGGATCGGTTGGGCCTGGCCGGGCTTGGCCTGGCCTTTCGACGAACAACCGTCGAACACCACCGGCTCGGCCCAGCTTTCGTCGAGTGCTTCTTCGGCGGCGGGCGCGACCGGCTGCGCTTTTTCGCCGGCCAGTTCGAGCAGGGCGCCGAGCACGCTGGCGTAGGCGCTTTCGCGCTGCTGCAGCGCGCCGAAGATCGCGTTGAAGATGTGCGCCATCTCGCCGAGAAAGGCCCTGGCCTCGAGGGGTGGCTGGGTCGACACGAACTCGAGCACCGCCGGCAGGTAGTCGGGCAGCTCGCCTTCGGCCAGCACCAGGCCAGCCTTCTCGTAGGTCTGCCCGAGGTCGATCATCGCCGGGCCGCGGTCGCGCGAGTCGCCGTGCACGTGCTCGAACAGGTGCAGCGAGGTGGCGCGGCCGCGGTCGAAGAGTTCGACGTAGTCCGACTCGGTGGCCAGCGCATCGGCGCGGCGCAGCGTGACCATCAGCGTGTCGAGCTCAGTGCGGCGTGCCTGCGACAGCGCGGCCTCAATGCGCAGCAGGTCTTGCATCTCGGGCAGAAAGCTGCGCAACCGCGCGTCGGGGTAGCCGAGCAGGGCGGCGAGCACGCGCAGGCTCTTCGTCATCGGCCGGGGAGTGTTGAGCTTGAACATGGTCAGACCTCCGCCTTGATGGGAATGGTGCGCTTCTTGTCGCCACCGAACAGGCTGGTTTCGCTCGTGCCTTCAGAGCAGCCATTGCCGAACGTGAACCCGCAGCCACCGCGCACGTTGAAGGTGTTCTCGGCGTATTCGCGGTGTGTGCTCGGGATCACGAAGCGGTCTTCGTAGTTGGCGATCGCCATCACGTGGTACATGTCTTCGACCTCGGCCTGGGTGATCTGCACCTGTTGCAGCACGCCGTGGTTGATGCGGCCGTTGACGTGTTTGTCGCGCTGGTAGGCGCGCATCGCGAGCATTCGTTCGAGTGCTCGTACCACCGGCAGCGTGTCGCCGGCGGTCAGCAGGTTCGCCAGGTACTTGACCGGAATGCGCAGCTGGTTCACGTCGGGGATTTCGCCGTTCGTGCCCACGTGGCCGGCGTTGGCCGCCGCGCTGATCGGCGAGAGCGGCGGCACGTACCAGACCATCGGCAGCGTGCGGTACTCGGGGTGCAGCGGCAATGCCACCTTCCACTGCACCGCCATCTTGTAGACCGGGCTCTTGCGCGCCGCTTCCATCCACTTGTCGGGAATGCCGTCGAGCTGCGCCTGCGCGATCACCTTCGGATCGAAGGGGTCGAGAAAGATGTCGATCTGCGCCTGGTACAGATCACGGTCGTGTTCGACACTCGCCGCTTCCTGGATGCGGTCGGCGTCGTAGAGCAGCACCCCGAGGTAACGGATTCGGCCGACGCAGGTTTCGCTGCACACGGTCGGCTCGCCGGCTTCGATGCGCGGGTAGCAGAAGGTGCACTTCTCGGCCTTGCCACTCTTCCAGTTGTAGTAGATCTTCTTGTACGGGCAACCGCTCACGCACATGCGCCAGCCACGGCACTTGTCCTGGTCGATCAGCACGATGCCGTCTTCCTCGCGCTTGTAGATGCTGCCGCTTGGGCAGCTGGCCACGCAGGCCGGGTTCAGGCAGTGCTCACACAGCCGCGGCAGGTACATCATGAAGGTGTTCTCGAACTGGCCGAGCATGTCCTTTTGCAACTGCTCGAAGCCGTTCAGGTTGGCGTCCTTGCTGCGCTTGCTGAACTCACCGCCCAGGATCTCCTCCCAGTTCGGGCCCCAGACGATCTTGTCCATCTGCTTGCCGGTGATCAGGCTGCGTGGGCGCGCGGTGGGCGTGGCCCGCATCTCGGGCGCTGATTGCAAGTGGCCGTAGTCGAAGGTGAAGGGCTCGTAGTAGTCGTCGATCTCGGGCAGGTTGGGGTTGGCGAAGATGCGCATCAGCAACTTCCACTTCGCACCCTGACGCGGCTCGATCGCACCGTTGGCCTTGCGGATCCAGCCGCCGTTCCATTTGTCCTGGTTCTCCCACTCCTTGGGGTAGCCGATGCCGGG
>JAYVTD010000396.1:0-5128 GCA_043774765.1 Rhizobacter sp.
CTGGTGCGTGTCGACGACCAGATCGTCAAGGAACTCGGCTCGCGTGTGGTCGTGGGCCAGCGCATCACGGTCGACGCCAAGGCCCGCTACCAGCAGGCGCAACGCGTCACGGTGCTGATCAACAAGCCGGTCGGCTTCGTCAGCGGCCAGGCCGAAGACGGTTATGAGCCTGCCGTGGTGCTCGTGACACCGGCGAATCAGTGGCGCGAAGACCGCTCCGGCACCCGCTTCCTGCGCGAGCACCTGCGCAGCCTCGTGCCGGCCGGCCGGCTCGACATCGACTCGGTCGGCCTGCTGGTGCTGACGCAGGACGGGCGCATCGCCAAACAGCTGGTCGGCGAAGACAGCGAGGTCGAAAAGGAATACCTCGTGCGTGTGGCCACCGCCAACGGCAAGCACCTGCCCGACGCCTCGCTCGCGCTGCTGTGCCACGGTTTGGAGCTCGACGGCGAGGCGCTGCGCCCGGCGCTCGTCGAGTGGGTCAACGACGACCAGCTGCGGTTCGTATTGCAGCAGGGCAAGAAGCGCCAGATCCGCCGCATGTGCGAAGCGGTCGGCATGCAGGTGCTGGGCCTGAAACGCGTGCGCATCGGCAAGGTGATGCTGGGCGACCTGCCGCCCGGTTGCTGGCGTTACCTGCGCATGGACGAGAGCTTCGTTTGAACACCACGACCCTGCCCACACCCCGCAATGCCGAGTGGGGCGCGCTCGCCTGGCTGCTGCTCGCCACTTTTCTGACCGCAGCCATCGGCGCCCTTGCGTCGATCGACGCGAAAGAGTTCTACGCCAGCCTGAACCAGCCTTCGTGGTCGCCGCCACCGACCGTGTTCGGCCCGGTCTGGACCGTGCTCTACATGATGATGTGCGCCGCGGCCTGGCTGGTCGTGCGCCACATCGGCACGGCCGCGGCGCGCCCGGCGCTGTGGCTGTATGGCGCGCAGCTGCTCTGCAACGCGTTGTGGACCTGGCTCTTTTTCCACTGGCATTGGGGTGCAGTGGCGTTCGCCGACGTGCTGCTGCTGTTCGCACTGGTGGCGCTGACGCTGCGCTCGTTCTGGCGCGTGCGCCCGCTCTGCGGCTGGCTGATGCTGCCTTACCTCATGTGGGTCGGCTTCGCCTCGGCGCTGACGCTGTCGATGTGGCGCCTGAACCCCGGCGTGTTGTGAGCGAGGCACGCGCGACGCTGGCCTCGGCATGGCGGCCTTGAGCCTCGCCGGCGTGCATTCGGTCTGGGCGATCATGGCTCCGATGGTGCGGTTCGCGATCAGCCACCGCGTGAACCAGCCATGTGGCCAGACCGGTGCGGTCGGCACGTTCTATCCGCTCACGCTCGGCGTAGGCTTTTTCGGTGTGGCCCTGGCCACGGTTGCCTGGACACTGGTGCAGCGTGATGGCGACCCCTCGGCACGACCCGGCGCCCTGCCCGCACAAGCCTGAACATGACCACGACCACCCCAACCCCACCGCTGGCCTGCCTGTGCCTGGCCGGCCCGACCGCCTCGGGCAAGACCGGCGCCGCGCTCGCGATCGCGCAGGCATTGGCCGGCGAGCGCCCGGTCGAGATCGTCAGTGTCGACTCGGCGCTCGTCTACCGCGGCATGGACATCGGCACCGCCAAACCCACGCCCGAAGAACGCGCGCTCGTGCCGCACCACCTGATCGATGTCATCGAACCCTTCGAGGCCTACTCGGCGGCGCGCTTCGTCGTCGATGCACAGCGGCTGATCGGCGAGATCACCGCGCGTGGCAAGCTGCCCTTGCTTGTGGGAGGCACGATGCTGTACTTCAAGGCCTTGTTCGAGGGCCTCGACGCGATGCCCGCCGCCGACCGCAGCGTGCGCGCCGCACTCGCCGCGCAGCTCGAACGCGACGGCCTGCATTCCTTGTACCGCGAGCTGCAACGGGTCGACCCCATCACCGCCGCGCGCCTGAAGCCGGCCGACCAGCAGCGCATCCAGCGTGCGCTCGAGGTGTTCCGCGTCAGCGGCCAGCCGATTTCGTCGTTCCACAGCGAGAAGCCGGCGCAAGCGATGCCGCCGCTGATCTCGCTTGAACCGGGCGACCGCGCCTGGCTGCACCGGCGCATCGAGCAGCGCTTCGCCGCGATGCTCGATGCCGGCCTGCTCGACGAAGTGCGTGCGCTCGGCGAGCGTGGCGACCTGCACGCCGACATGCCTTCGATGCGCTGTGTCGGCTACCGCCAGTCGTGGGAAGCACTGGAGCACGAGTACGAACACGGCGAACACCTGCGCGCCGTGGTGCACGAGACCGGCAGCGCTGCCACCCGCCAGCTCGCCAAGCGCCAGCTCACGTGGCTGCGCAGCATGCCGTGGCGTCACACGGTGGCGTGCGACGCCATTGATGCCACCGAGCAGGCGGTGGCGCTGGCGCGGCAGCTCGCGCCGGCTGCAGTTTGAGGCACATCACTTGAGCTTGCTGCAGGTCCACGCGCTCGCCAAACGTTACGGTGAAGCAACCGTGTTCGCCGGGGTCGACCTGAACGTCGCGCCGGGCGAGTTCGTCGCGATCCTCGGCGAATCGGGGGTTGGCAAGTCGACGCTGCTGAACTGCATCGCCGGGCTCGACACGGTCGACGCGGGCCGGGTGCAGATCAACGGCACCAGCATCACGACCCTGGCCGAGGCCGAGCAGGCGCTGTTCCGCCGCCACCGCCTCGGCTTCGTGTTCCAGGCTTTTCACGTGCTGCCACACCTGAGCGTGGCGCACAACGTGGGCCTGCCGCTGCTGCTGCAGCGTCGTCCTGACGCGGCGCGCGTCGAAGCGCTGCTGGAAGCCGTGGGCCTCGGCGGCCTGGGCTCGCGCCTGCCGGAAACACTCTCGGGCGGGCAACTGCAGCGGGTCGCGATCGCGCGCGCGATGGTGCACCACCCGGCGCTCATCCTCGCCGACGAGCCGACCGGCAACCTCGACCCGGTGACCGCCGAACGGGTGATGGACCTGCTCTCGGCGCAGGTGCGCGAACAGGGCGCAGCCTGTGTACTCGTCACGCATTCGAAGACCGCCGCGGCGCGCGCGGATCGGGTGTTGACGCTGACAGCCCACGGCATGCAATCCGGCGCGCCACCCGCATGACATCGCTGCTGCTGCGGCTGTCGTGGCCCGAGCTGCGCCACCACCCGTGGCGCAACCTCGCCGCGCTGCTTGCGGTGACGCTCGGTGTGGCGCTGGCGTTTTCGGTGCAGCTGATCAACCAGTCGGCGCTGAGCGAATTCAGCTCGGCGGTGCGCGCCGTCAACGGCGAGCCCGACTTCGAATTGCGCGGCCAGCGCAGCGGCTTCGACGAAGCGCTGTACGAACGTGTGGCGCGCCACCCGCAGGTGGCGATCGCGAGCCCGGTGGTCGAGATCGACACCTATGGCTTCGACGCGGCCGGCCAGCGTGTCGCGCTCAAGGTTCTCGGTATCGACGCGCTGGTCGTCGCCAGCATCGCACCTGCCTTGATGCCCAGGCCTGGCGCCGATGCCGAGCGGTTGGCGATGCTCGACCCCGAAGCGGTGTTTCTGAACGCCGTAGCACAACAGCGGCTCGCAGCAGTGAACGGGCTGCGTGTGCAGACGCGCAGCGGCACCACGACGCTCAAGGTCGCCGGCAGCGTGCTCGCCAGCGGCCCGCCGCTGGCGGTGATGGACATCGCCGGTGCGCAGGCCAGCTTCGGCTGGCTCGGCCGCCTGAGCCGCATCGACGTGCGCCTGGCGCCCGGTGCCGACCGCGCCGCGGTGTTGCGCGAACTCGCGCTGCCGGCAGGCCTGCGCGCCGCGGCGCCGGACGAAGCGGCGCAGCGTGTCTCGAACGTCTCGCGCGCCTACCGCGTCAATCTGACCGTGCTGGCGCTCGTCGCCTTGTTCACCGGTGCCTTCCTGGTGTTCTCGATCCTTTCGCTCTCGGTCGCCAAGCGCCAGCCTCAGCTTGCACTGCTCGGTGTGCTGGGCCTTTCGGGGCGCGAGCGGCTGACGCTGGTGCTCGCCGAGTCGGCGATCCTCGGCGCGGTGGGCAGTGTGCTCGGGCTTGCGCTGGGAACGGCGCTGGCCGCGCTCGCACTGCGCCTGCTGGCAGGCGATCTCGGTGGGGGTTATTTTCCGGGCGTGGCGCCGAGCCTGCAGTTCGACATCACATCGGCTGTGGTCTACGGCCTGCTCGGCGTGGCCGCCGCGGCCATCGGCGGCTGGCTGCCGGCGCGAGCGGCGCAGCAGCTGGCGCCAGCACAGGCGCTGAAAGGCCTGGGCACACGCGGCGGCCACAGCGGCCCGGCCTGGTTCGGCCCGGCGCTGCTGCTCGCCGGTGTGGCGCTCGCGTTGTTGCCGCCGGTCTTCGAGATTCCGCTCGCCGCGTATGGGTCGGTCGCCTGCCTGCTGCTCGGCGGCATCGCCTGCGTGCCGGCCGGCGTGGGCCTGCTGCTCGCGCGGGTCGCGCCGCCCAACCAGGCGCTCGCGTTGCTGGCGGTGGAGCGCGCGCGCCACCAGCGCCACACCGCCACCATCGCGGTGGCCGGTGTGGTGGCGAGCCTGAGCCTGGCAGTCGCACTCACAGTCATGGTCGCGAGCTTTCGTGATTCGGTGACGCAGTGGCTGGTCACGGTGCTGCCGGCCGACCTGTACGTGCGCGCGGCCGCCTCAAGCAGCGCCGGCGACGTGGCGACGCTGGCGCCGGAACTGCTGCGGCGCGCGGCCACGCTGCCCGGCGTCTCGCGGGTCGAATCACAACGTGTGTCGCAGGTGCAGCTCGATGCGGCCCGCCCGGCCGTCGCGCTGATCGCCCGCGCCCTGCCCGACCCGGCGCGCGCGTTGCCGCTGGTCGGTGAACTGGTGGCTCTGCCGGCCGGCGAGACCGCCATCTACGTCAGCGAAGCGATGGTGAGCCTGTACGGCGCCGCACCCGGCACGCGCCTCACGCTGCCCTTGCCGAAGGCCGGGCCGATCGCGCTGTACGTGCGCGGCGTGTGGCGCGACTACGCCCGCCAGCACGGCGCGTTGGTGCTGCCGGCCGACGACTACCAGCGCCTGACCGGCGACGAGCGTGTCAACGACATGGCGCTGTGGCTGGCCGATGGCAGCGACGCCTCGGCGGTGCGGCAGTCACTGCGCACGCTGGCCAGCGAACTCGGCATCGA
>JAYVTD010000397.1:0-7470 GCA_043774765.1 Rhizobacter sp.
TGGTCGGGCCAGGAATAAGACTGCCTGAGGTCGCTCGTCATCGACAGCGGCAGCGATTGATTGCCCTCCATGAAATTGTCTGCCAGCGTGACGCTCAGATCGACGTCGGTGCGCTCGTGATGGAAGCCGGCCTTGCCGAAGAGTTGCCTGACCTTGCTCGGATTGTGCCTGCCCCAGCCCGAATCCCGAAACCAATTGCCAGTGACGAAGTAGTCGAGTCGCCCGCTCTGGCCGCCCGTCTCGAACTCGATCGCCGCGCGGCCGAACGACCCACCGTAGGCCTGCACCGAGGTGCCGGGGTTCGCCAGGCCGCTCTTGGTCGACACATTGAGTGCCCCGCCCAGCGTATTCAGGCCGAACACGGGGTTGGAGCCAGGGATCAAGGTGATCGATGCGATGGCACTGCTGGGGATCAGGTCCCAGTTCACCGTGTCGCCGAAGACCTCGTTGACACGCACGCCGTCGACGAAGACCGACAAGCCCTGAGGCGTTCCGAGAGAAGGCGACGCGGTGAAGCCGCGGAAGTTCACATCGGGCTGGAATGGGTTGCCCTGGGTGTCGTTGGCATTCACGCTGCCGGCGCTCCGGTCGAGCGCCTCGGCGATATTCACGGCGCGCTGCGTGCCGAGGTCTTTGGACTTCAGCGTCTGGACGTTTCCCGGCACCTGATTGAGCGGTGTTCCGATGCCGGGCAGCATCGTGGTGCTGATGACCTCCACCGGCGCAAGCTGGAGGGCGGGTCGCGCGTCCTGTGCAAGCGCCGACATCGGCAGCGCCAGTGCCATCAGCAGCCCAAGTGACATCGCCAGTGTGGCCTGCGAGACAGGAGGGTCAGTTTGCTTCGTCGATGCTGCGGGATGGGGTGCGTGGTGACCGGAGTACTTCATTGGGAGATTGGATGGTTCGATGATTCGTCGGCATTTTGCGTTTCACGAAGTTTGATGCCGTTGCTGACGCCCGCAACCGGGGACTTACTCCTGCCGGGCTCATTGTGGATTCGCCGCAGACGAGCTGGCAGTGCGTCTCGTGCGCCATGGGCTCCGAAGGCGGCGCCACAGCGGCCCTGCGAGGCGGGCGAGCAGCAGCAGCATGGCGAGGGCTCCGAGCGCGGGTCGCGCATCGGCACGGTTCGGCACCGGTTTGGCGAACGCCGGCGTCTTCAGTGCCACCGCCATCGCCGCCGTTTCCTGCAGATGCAGGTAGGCGAGCCCGCGTTCGCTGGCGAGCAGGCGCAGGTATGTTTCGCGCAACGAAGACAGGTGTTCATTGCCCGGTGTGGCGCCGAGCGTCGGCGCTGCCGCATCGACGCGATCGTCGGCGAGCATTTCACCCTTCACGCTCGCGCCGCGGCCCTGGCTTCTCGGGTCGGTCTGAAGAACTTCGTCCGCGCGCCAGAAACCCAGCGGGCGCCCTTGCGGGTCGACCTTCGGGATCGGCGAGGGCGCCCCGTCGCCCACGCCCACGATCAGCCCCCCGACCTCGCCCGGTTTGTCGTCGAAGGCGGGCCGGTAGCGCGGATTCAAAGGCGGCGCCTCGTGCCCGTCGGTGACGAACACCAGGGTCGGTCGGTCGGGCAGTTGCCGGGCGATGCCGATGGCGCTGTGCACGCCCTTGGCAATCTCGCTGCCGCCGGCCCAGGCCATGCGACCATCGATCTGGGCCAGCGTCGCGCGCAACTCTTTCAGGTTGGCGCACACCTCGATCGGTGCAAGAAGCAGCAGCGCGCGATATTCGGTGAAGATGGCCCACCCCACCTTCGAACCGCACGGCAGTTGCAGCAGCGACTCGTGCAACGCACGCTTGGCGAGCGCCAGGCGAGAGACCGGTTGCCCATCGATTTGCGCGTCGGCCACGTTCATGCTCTGCGTCACGTCGAGCACGACGACGTGGTCGAAGCGCGCACGCGTGATCGTCACGCCGGGGTCGAACAGGCACATCGAAAGCAGCATTGCCGCCAGGCCGAGCAGCCAGCGCTCGCCGTGACTCGACCACGAGCGGCGCAGGCGCTGCCAGATCGTCATGGCAGGCCCGGCGAGTCGCCGCGCATGGTGGTGGCGGCGCGTTCCGGATTGCTCTGCGCCTCGGGCGGCGGCGTCTCGCTCTCGTCGGGGTCGGCGAGCAGGCGTTGGGCGCGCTCCAGGTTGTAGCGTGCTGGCCAGTGTTGCGGGTCCACGCGCAGCACGTCGCGGTACAGCTCCTTGGCCAGCTCGATCAGCGCGATCGCCTTGCCCGGTTCATTGCCCGCGCGCACCGCGATCGCCTGGCGCATCAGCAGGTTCGCGCTGTTGTAACGCGCCGCCGGGCCGAGTGCGGCGTCGTCGTGCAGGCTGCGGTAGTGGCGCAATGCATCGTCGTCGGCACCGCTGGCCGCCTGCGCGCTGGCCCGGGCGAATTGAACCTGAGGCTGCCTGTCATCACTGGCGGAAGGCACCTGCCCGGCGGCGATCAGCGCGTTCAGGCGCCGCTGCTGCCACAGGAGGCTGCCGTCGATCGCCGCCGCGGCGAGTGTGAGGGCCAGCAGCACGAACGCTGCGCGTGTGCGACGTGGCGAGCCTAGGCCCATCGCCGGATCTCCATCAGGTTGGCTGTCAGCAGCAGCATGACGCAGGCGAAGGCTGCGGCGAAGCAGGGCGCAGACAGGTCGCGCCGTGGCACCGTGTCGAGGTAGGTGATGGGCAGGTTCTCGAGCTGGTTGACTGAGTCGATGGCGCTTTTGAGGGCTTGCGCGTCGTCCGCTGCGTAGGCGTGGTAGGGCGTCGGAAGCGACTCGAAGTAGCGGTGCAGCAGGTACTCTGGCACGCTGTCTGCGGCTTGCGCCGAATCGCCCACCGCCGGCACCAGCCCCGGGCTGTTGGCTGATCGCAGATACAGCCAGTAGATCGAGACACGGTGCTTGCGCACGAGGTAGGCGATGCGTTCGATGGCGTCGGGGTCGAGCCGATCGCCGCCGTCGGAGACCAGCATGACGATGCGCGAGCCGGTGTAGGGCCGATCATCGAAGGCTGCCAGCGCAGCCAGCATCGCCAGGCCGATGTTGGTTTCCGACAGGCCGCGCCCGATGTTCCCTGCGTCGATGGCGGCCTGGATCGCCTCGCGCTTCTGCGTGAACTCGAGCACCCGGATCGGCAGGGTGCTGAAGGCGATCATGCCGAAGCGGTCGTCCGGGCGGCGCGCCACGAAATCCGCCAGCAGCTGCCGCGCCACTTTGCTTTTGGAGTCGCGCAGGCGTCCGGGCGTCTGGCTCATGTAGTAGTCGAGCGCTTCGGGGCCTGTTCCCTTGGCCACGCCGCCGGCCGGCCGCGCGCTCGCAAAGCCCTGGTCCATGCTGCTGCTGCGGTCGAGCACGAGCATGATCTCGGCGCCCTTGCCGATCCGCTCGAACTGGAACTCGGGGCGGTACGGGCCGGCCATCCCGACCACGAGCGCGATGAGGGCCAGCGCAGCCGCGATGCGCAGCGTCCAGCCGATGGCCTCGGAGGCAGCGTCGCGCGGCATGAGGGAGACCCAGGCGTTGGCGATCGCGCCGCGCGACTGCGCCATCAGCGGCAGCAGCGACAGCGGCAACAGCCAGAGCAGCCAGGGCGTGTCGAAGCTCATGCCGAACCGCGCTCCACGTTGCGGCAGCGTCGGCTGAAAGCGGTCAACCAGAGGATGTCATCGGGGCTGTGGCCACGCTGGCCGAAGAACGCATTTCGCGAACGCCCGAAGAACTCGACGAGGTCGTCGCGCAGCGGCAGGAAATGCGGCTGCGCGGCCACGAATCGGTCGATGCCCGGCGCGAACACGACTTCTCCGGCCGACTGGTTCAATGCGTCGTGGAGGCGCTGGAAGGCGGTTGGCGCATCGGTCTGCAATCCCCCCATCGCGCGCCACGCCTGCGAGAACGGCCGGTGGGTGCGCGACCACCAGGGCAGGCCGATGTAGACGCAGGCCAGGTAGCCCGAGAGCAGCAGCAACACCAGCCCGTAGGCGACGAGTCGGCGCTGCCCGGCCGTCGTGTCGATCAACCCGGGCTCGGCGTCGGGCTGCAATTCGCCCAGCCCGCGCCGGGGCGAAATGTCCACCGGGGCCAGCGGCGAAACTGTGACCGGCCAGGGCTCGATGCGCAGGTCCTGGTTGCGCGGCACGCCCTTGAAGGCCAGCGTGAGGGTGGGCGTCTCGAGCGTTCGCGTTTGGGGCGCAGACAGAAACGTCTGGTAGACGAACGTGAGGTCGATCCGCCGGCCGCCGGGCTCGCGTGTGTCGTGGCGCGAAACGCTGCGCAACTCGAGGGCTTTGCCTCGTACCCCTGACAACGGCACACTGTCGTTGTCGAGCGTCAGCCCGTCCGGAACATGGATCGTGATCGTACGCGACAACGTGTCGCCGACCTGGTAGCCGAAGGCACGAGGCTCGCTCGTGGTCGCATGGAGCACCGCGTTTGTCGGCGCGGCGAGGCCGCAGGCGTGCTGCAGGGTCAGCACGGCGGTGATCAGTGCGCCGCGCAGGTCAACCGTGCTCATGAATGGAAATGGCGCGTCACCGCGTCAGCGTCGAATCCGCCTTCGAAGAAGAGTGGCGTCAGCCGGTGCGTGCGGAAAATCTGCAGCAGGGCCTCGCGGCGCGCCTGTTGCGCCGCACGCCAACTCGTGCGCAGGGCGGGGCGCCACCACACCCATCGCTGCCTGCCCGATTCAGGGTCGACCACGTGCGCCAAGCCGCGCGAGGGCGTCGGTTCGAATTCCAGCGGGTCCCAGAGCACCACCGGGACGAGGTGATGATGGGCCATCGACGCCAGCACGGAATCGACCTCGTGCAATGGCAGATGAAAGTCCGACACCAGGAACACCAGCGAACGCTGCCGGGTCAGGTGCCGGTGGGCGTCGGACAACGCCCGCGCCGAGCGCCCCTCGGGCCGCAGCGAGCGCAGCGTGCGGGCGAGCACGCGCCCGGCGCCGTTGGCTCGCGTGGCCGGAAGCAGCAGGTCCTGGCGCACGACGCTGTCGCAGCCGACGAATCCGAAGCTGTCGCCCGTGCGCCATGCCGACCATGCCAGGCTGTCGACGAAGTCGGCCAGCGTGTCGAGCTTGCGTTGCGCGCCGACGAAACCCATCGACGCCGACAGGTCGGCCACCATGGCCACCGGGATCGACATGCGCTGCCGGTGGACGCGAACGAGCCACTGGCCGAACGGATCTCGCAGGCTGGCGTGCAGGTCGAGCCGGCGCGCGTCGGGTGCGTCGAACAGGGACACATGAGCGCGAAACTCGACGCCGCTGTGGCCGTGTGGACTGCGATGGTGGCCGGGAAAGTGCCCCAGCGCCGGCGATCCGAATCGATAGTGCAGTTCACGGACTGCGGTGGCCGGCGCGGCTCCGTCTTCGACGATTGGCGGCTGCATGGTTCAGGGTGCGGCGACGGCGCAGACGATGCCACTCATCAGGCGGCTCGATATCTCATGGCGGCGCATCTCGTACACCGGCTGGTAACAAAGCCGGTGTGCAATGGTCTCGACGAAGACCGCCTGAACGTCTTCCGGAGTGACGTAGTCGCGCTCGGCCAGCCAGGCGGCCACGCGTGCGGCGCGCAGCAGCATGCTCATGCCACGCGGGCTCGCGCCCGCCAGCATGAGCTGCGACGTGTCGAGGCCGGAGAGCCGAATGCCGTATTCGTTCGGTGCCGCGGTCGCTCGCCACAGGGCCAGCGCATAGCTCTGGAGCGCATCGGAAGCCTGCACGCTGTGCTGGATCAGCGCCGACAGCGCGTTCAACTCGCGGTACTCCAGCAACGCAGCGGCGAGCTGGCCGATGAGCTCGTCGGTGTCGTGGAATCGGGGATCGAACATCAGACGACGCCGGTCGTCATCGCTCTGGGGCGCGTCGATGATGACCTCCATCATGAAGCGATCGCGCGCCGCGGAAGATATCTCGAAAGTCTCCTCGCGCTCCACGCGGTTGCGATCGGCGAACACCAGCAGGTGGGGAAAGCGCACCTCGCGATTGAAGGCCGAGACGCTGCGCTCGGCCATCACCCGCAACAGCAGCGCATGCACTTGGGGGCGGGCCCGGTTGATCTCGTTGAAGAAGAAGATCGCGAGGTCTTCGCCTTGGGCGATCAGCGGCCCGGGGTCGACCGCCGGCCTGCCTTCGGCACTGATGTACGTGTAGTAGATGAGGTCGCCCGGCATCAGGTCGATGCTGCCTTCGGTGCGCGCAAAGGCGCCCCCCAGCACATGCGCGAAGGCGCGCAGCAGTGTCGTCTTGCCGACGCCGACGTCACCCTGCAGGAGCACATGGCCGCGCGCGAACACGGCGATGTTGAGCAGGCGGATGACACGGTCCTGGCCGATCACGGCCTTGGCGACCTCGGTCTCCAGCGACAGCGCGCGCTGTCGCCAGTCGGTGAGTTGTGCGTCACTGCCATTCATCCGCCAACTCCTTGTCCTTGCATCGCGATGGCGCCTCTTCGCCGCAAGGGTGTCGGATGCGGGACAGTCTGCGCTGGTCGTGGGGCACCGAACCCATCGAACCGGCGGCGCATGTGCAAGTCAGCAAGAAGCAAGCCGAAGCCCCAGCGTCACCGGCGATTTGCGCTGACCTCAGGGCGCGATTGATCATTGTCAATCGGTCGGTCTGCGATGCCTGTTCGAGCCCTCGACGGGCACGTCGGCCACGTGCGAGATGCGTGCCCAAGACCGAATTGGCAAGCGTCGACACGCATGCGCAAGATGACATCGAGACACTCTGTGCCGAAAGTGGTTGCAACAGTCTCGGCGGCATGGCGTTGATCGGTGGAATTGCGGGCTTCACTGTCCGAAACTACTCGGGTTGACCCTATTGGGAGTAGCCCCGAATCGGACGAGGTCGACAGTCGCAGTTGGTTCGGCGTTTACTTTGAAAACAACATCCTTTTGCCGTGCAAGCAAGCAGCGGCGACTGGCCCGGAGCGTGTCGAAGGCGACTCCTCTGCGGTGCTGCCGGCCGTGCCGCCGCCGGCGCTTTGAATCGGGCTCGCAACTTGCAGCGAAGCTTGCACCGGCATCATCAAGTCGGACGGCGAATGACCTCTCGGCGAATCCGTGCGGGTGGGCTTCGGTTAACTACATCAGGAGACTTCAATGCAAATATCGGGGCAATCACACCGGCGCCTATGGCGCCGTTTGGCGATGGGGCTGCTTGCCGTTCCGGTGTTGGCGTTCGCCAATGCCGACGTGGAGAAGAACATCGCCAATCCAAACAATTGGGCGACGCAGGCTGGTGACATGTTCAACCAGCGTTACAGCAAGCTCAAGCAGATCAACACCGGCAACGTCGCCAAGATGCAGGTCGCATGGACCTTCTCGACGGGCGTGCTGCGCGGCCACGAGGGTTCGCCGCTCGTCATCGACGGCACGATGTACCTGCATTCGCCGTTCCCGAACAAGGTGTTCGCGGTCGACCTGGACACCCAGAAGATCAAGTGGAAGTACGAGCCGAAGCAGGACCCCGCGGT
>JAYVTD010000398.1:0-2730 GCA_043774765.1 Rhizobacter sp.
AAGGCCAACTCCGGCCTCACCGAAGCCGAGATCGAGCAGATGGTGAAAGACGCCGAGATCAACGCAGCCGACGACAAGAAGAAGCTGGAGCTGATCCAGGCCCGCAACTCGGCTGACGCGATGATCCACAGCGTGAAGAAGAGCCTCGGCGAGCACGGCGAGAAACTCGAAGCGAGCGAAAAAGAGAAGGTCGAAGCCGCGCTGAAAGACGCAGAGGAATCACTCAAGAGCGAAGACAAGGCACAGATCGAAGCCAAGACCGAAGCGCTGATGACGGCGAGCCAGAAACTCGGCGAGAAGGTCTACGCCGAAGCGCAAGCGGCACAAGCGGCTGCCGGTGCCGCAGCCGGTGGCGGCGCCGAAGCGCCGCACGCCGAGAGCGCGCAGGCCAAGCCGGCCGACGACGACAACGTGGTCGATGCCGAGTTCAAGGAAGTGAAAAAGGGCTGAGCCTTTTCTCCAACCCTCGCCGGTTTCGGGCGGAGCTGCCTTCACGCAAAGGCGGGCTCCGGCTGGAACCGGCGTTGGTGTTTGAATCGAGCGTTGATCGCCTTACCGAATGAAGAACCTGCCGGAGCCTGAATTTCATGGCCAAACGTGATTACTATGAAACGCTGGGCGTGCCCAAGAACGCCAGCGAAGACGACGTCAAGAAGGCTTACCGCAAGCTCGCGATGAAGCACCACCCCGACCGCAACCAGGGTGACGATGCAAAGAAGTCGGAAGAGAAATTCAAGGAGGCCAAGGAGGCCTACGAGATGCTCTCCGACGGCCAGAAACGAGCCGCTTACGACCAGTACGGCCACGCCGGCGTCGACCCCAACATGGGCCGTGGCGGCGGTGGCGGCGAAGGCGTGGGTGGTTTCGCCGAAGCCTTCGGCGACATCTTCGGCGACATCTTCGGCGGTGCCGGTGGCGGCCAGCGCCGCGGCCCGGGCGGCCAGCAGGTATTCCGCGGCAGCGACCTGAGCTACGCGATGGAGATCACGCTCGAAGAAGCGGCGGCCGGCAAGGAAACGCAGATCCGCATCCCGGCCTACGAGAGCTGCGAAACCTGCAAGGGCAGCGGCGCCAAGCCCGGCACCCAGCCCAAGACCTGCAGCACTTGCAATGGCGCCGGCACGGTCCACATGCGCCAGGGTTTTTTCAGCATCCAGCAGACCTGCCCGCATTGCCACGGCACCGGCAAGATCATTCCCGAGCCCTGCACCACCTGCAACGGCCAGGGCAAGGTCAAGAAGAACAAGACGCTCGAAGTCAAGATTCCGGGTGGCATCAACGAAGGCATGCGCATCCGCTCCAGCGGCAATGGCGAGCCGGGCACGAACGGCGGGCCGGCCGGTGACCTGTACATTGAGATCCGCATCAAGCAGCACGAGATATTCGAGCGTGACGGCGACGACCTGCACTGCACCGTGCCGGTGGGCCTGACGACGGCCGCGCTCGGCGGTGGCATCGAGGTGCCCACGCTGGGCGGCAAGGCCGAGATCGAGTTGCCCGAAGGCACGCAGCACGGCAAGACCTTTCGGCTGCGCGGCAAGGGCATCAAGGGCGTGCGCTCCAGCTACCCCGGCGACCTGTACTGCCACGTCTCGGTCGAAACACCGATCAAGCTCACCGAACACCAGCGCAAGCTGATGAAGGAGCTGGACGACGCCTTCCGCAAGGCCGGCGACCGGCATTCACCGACCACCAAGACCTGGTCGGACCGGGTGAAGGACCTGTTCAAGTAGTCGCAGCTGCGGGCGGGGTCATGGGCCGCGGCTGAACCCGCTCCGGGGGGTGCGCGCTTGCAAGGAGAATACGGCGCATGAGCAAGCGCCCCGTGACTTCACCTTTGCCCGCTGACCGTCCCGGCTGGAACCCGCTGACGCTGGCGGTGGCCGGCGCGGTGTGGATCGCCGCCTTCTCCAACTGGCCGCTGTGGCAGGCCTTGCTGGTGCTGCCTGAAACCGCCTCCGGCCGAGGCGCCCTGTTCATCGCCGGTTTCGGCGTGATGATCGCCGCACTGCTCACCGCGCTGCTCGCCTTCGTGGCCTGGCGTTTCAGCGTCAAGCCGGCGATTGCGCTGTTCGTGCTGTCGGCCGCATTCGGCGCGCACTTCATGGGCACCTACGGCGTCGTGATCGACCCGACGATGATGGTCAACGTGGTGCAGACCGACCCGCGTGAAGTGCGCGATCTGCTGAGCTGGCGGCTGCTGCTCGGCGTGGCCTTCCTGGCCGGCGTGCCCTTGCTGGCGCTGTGGCGCGTGCGCGTTCAGCGCCTCGGCGCGGCAGCCCAGCTCGGGCGCAACGCGCTCGGCCTGTTCGTGGCGCTGGCGCTGTTCGCGGCCCTGCTGTTCGCGCTCTTCGCCGACCTCTCGGCCACGATGCGCAACCACAAGTCCATGCGCTACCTGATCAACCCGCTGAACTCTTTCTACGCACTCGCCGACATCGGCCTGCAGCGCACCACCGAGCCCGCCGGGCCGCCGCAGCCGATCGGCCTGGACGCGCGCATCGTGCCGCGCGCTGCGGACACAAGACCCCCGCTGGTGCTGCTGGTGGTGGGCGAGACTGCGCGTGCCGACCATTTCGCGCTGAACGGCTACGAGCGCCCGACCAACCCGGCGCTGGCCGCGCTCGACGTCGTCAGCTTTCGCGAGGTGAGCTCGTGCGGCACCAGCACGGCGGCGTCCCTGCCCTGCATGTTCTCGCACCTCGGCAGGAAACAGTTCGAGCGCCGCGA
>JAYVTD010000399.1:0-3987 GCA_043774765.1 Rhizobacter sp.
ACAGAACACCCAGACCTTGCGGTTGGAGGTGTCGGCGATGCCGCGCGCGTGCAGGTACTTCAGGAATCGCGCCTGGTAGATCGCCATCAGCGGGCCCAGGCCCATCGAGACGGTCGGGAACTGCCAGAACTCGGGCATCAGCTTGGGGTGCGGGTAGCTCGAGATGCCCTTGCCGTCGACTTCCTGGCGGAAGTTCAGCAACTGCTCTTCGCTGATGCGCCCTTCCATGAAAGCCCGCGCGTAGACGCCGGGTGACGAGTGGCCCTGGATGTAGAGAAGGTCGCCGCCATGCGTCTTTCCACCGTCAGCGCTCTCGGCGTGCCAGAAGTGGTTGAAGCCGGTGCCGAACATCGTCGCCAGCGAAGCGAAGCTGGAGATGTGGCCGCCGAGGTCACCGCCGTCGGCCGGGTGCAGGCGGTTGGCCTTGACCACCATCGCCATCGCGTTCCAGCGCATGTAGGTGCGCAGGCGCTCCTCGAGTTCGATGTTGCCCGGGGTGCGCTCTTCCTGGTCGGTCGGAATGGTGTTCACGTAGGCGGTGTTGGCCGAGAACGGCACGTCGACTCCCGCTTGGCGCGCCTGGTCGATCAGCTGCTCGAGCAGGAAGTGGGCGCGGTCGCCACCTTCGGCGCCGATGACGGCGGAAAGTGCGTCCAGCCACTCGCGGGTTTCTTGGCGGTCGGCGTCGTTCGCGGCGGCACCAAGTGACTCAGGCATTGCTGACATGCTCGTCTCCAGAGTTGAATTTTTCGGGTCGGCGGGAGTTTCTCATAACTCCCAATGTTTTCCAAATGGCGCGAGTCGATTTCACTATATGAACTTACGCAAGGGCAAACCCTGCTCCCGATTCCCGCCTTCACCGGCCGATCTGGTCAAGCTTGATAATCCTTCGATGACATCTGCCATCAAGGCCACACCGCTTGCCCGCCCTCCTCGAACTTGGCCCGAACGCCTCTTCGGCCGCTGGTGGCGGCGCCAGTCAGCGACCCGGCAAGACCACTTCGCCACCCTCGGCCCGCTGGTCTCGGTGATGCTCTTTCTCGCCGCGATCATCTTGGCGTTTTGGTATCTGCGCAATGAGGAATTCGAGCGCCAGCAGGCGTCGGTCAAGCGCGACACCGAAATCACCCAGCAGCAGATTCGCCTGCGCCTGATCGAAAACCAGGAACAGCTGGTGCGCATTGCCCGCGAGATCGTCACGCGCGCCATCGACCGCGACCAGTTCCTGGCACAGGCCGGTGGCTTCACCCGCGAGCACCCCGAGATCACGAACCTGATCTGGGTCAACGGCTCGCGCAGCGTGAAGGCGAGTTATTCGTCGACCAGCTTCCCGGCCGAAACCGCGATCACCGGCGACGACACGCCAGCGTCGTTTCCCGTGGAGGGCAGCGACAAGCCGCCCGAAGCGGCCTTCGTGGCCGCGCGCACGCAGCGCCAGCCGGTGTATTCACACGCCTTCGCCGATACCTTCGGCAACTCGGTCTTCCAGGTGCAGGTGCCGTTGATCGAGCGCAGCGCGTTTTCGGGCGCGTTGATCGCCGAGTACTCGATCGAAGGCCTGATGCGCCGCAACGTGCCCAAGGACATTTCGGTGCGCCACGCCATCAGCCTGCTCGACGACGGCGGTCGCGTGCTTGCGAGCACGGTCACATCCATGCCAGGCGCCGCCGTGCCACGGCCATCGATCGTGCACGACCTGCCGCTGGCCCCGGCCGGCAATGGTCTGGTGCTGCGCGGCCACGGCTACCGCACTTCCATCGGCCTGATCAGCAACACCCTGTTCTGGATGGTCGCCGCGCTGTCGGTGCTGACGGTCTGGATGCTGCTCGGCACCTGGCGCCACATGGGCCGGCGCCAGCAGATGCAGAGCGCACTCGTGACCGAAACCAACTTTCGCCGCGCGATGGAAAACTCCATGCTGACCGGCATGCGCGCCATGGACATGGAAGGCCGCATCACCTACGTGAACCCGGCCTTCGGCGCGATGACCGGTTTTTCCGAGGCCGACCTGGTCGGCCGCAAACCGCCGCTGCCGTACTGGCCGCCCGACCGGCTCGAAGAAAACGCGCGCCTGCTGCAGCAGGAGCTGCAGGGCCGCAGCCCGGCCGGTGGCATCGAAGTGAAGGTGATGCGCAAGGACAGCTCGGTCTTCGACGCACGCATGTACGTCTCGCCGCTGATCGATCCGAAGGGCCAGCAGACCGGCTGGATGACCTCGATGACCAACATCACCGAGGCCAAGCGCATCCGCGACCAGCTCTCCGCCTCTCACGAACGCTTCACGACCGTGCTCGAAGGGCTCGACGCAGCCGTCTCGGTGCTCTCGGTGCAACAGGGCGAGCTGCTGTTCGCGAACCGCTCGTTCCGATTGTGGTTCGGTGCCGATTCACAGGGTCATGCCTTGCTTGCCGGTGCCGAAGAAGGCATTCCCTTCCTCGCCGAATTCGACGATTCGGTCGACAACTTCGGCGGCCTGCCGACGCAGGAGCTGACCGAAGCCGGCTCCGACTCTCGCGAGGTCTACATCGAGTCGCTGCAGAAGTGGTTCGACGTGCGCGCGCGTTACCTGCAATGGACCGACGGGCGCCTGGCGCAGATGCTGATCGCGACCGACATCACCGCGCGCCGCACCGCCGAAACACTCGCCGCGAGCCAGGCCGAAAAGGCCCAGGTGACGAGCCGCCTGGTCACGATGGGCGAGATGGCCTCGTCGGTCGCGCACGAGCTGAACCAGCCGCTGACGGCGATCACCAACTACTGCAACGGCATGGTCACGCGGGTGAAGAACAACGCGATCGAAAAGGACGACCTGATCGCGGCGCTGCAGAAGACTTCGCGACAGGCGCAACGTGCCGGCCAGATCATCCACCGCATCCGCGCCTTCGTGAAACGCAGCGAACCGCAGCGCCAGCCGGCCTACGCCCACAGCATCATCGAAGACGCGGTCGATCTGGCCGGCATCGAGCTGCGCCGGCGCAACGTGTCGATCCGCACGTATGTGGCGCAGCGCCTGCCGGAAGTGATGGTCGACCCGATCCTGATCGAGCAGGTGGTGCTGAACCTGCTGAAGAACTCGGCCGAGGCGATCGACAACGCGCGCCTGCCGCCCGAACGCCGCAACATCGAGCTGCGCGTGGTGCCGCTGCACAACGCCGAAGAGGGCGACGTGATCGAGTTCAGCGTGACCGACATGGGCCCGGGCCTGAAAGAAGAAGTGATCAACCGTTTGTACGAAGCCTTCTTCTCGACCAAGGTCGACGGCCTGGGCATCGGCCTGAGTTTGTGCCGCACCATCATCGAAAGCCACCGAGGCCGGATCAAGGCCCAGAACCTCTACAATGGCGAGACCGCAGTGGGCTGCCGTTTTTCGTTCACGCTGCCGGTCCAAAGCGCTCTGTCAGAGCGCCCCATCACCACCAACCCGGTCGTCACTTCATGAGCTTGATTCCGAAGAAAGGCACGGTCTATGTTGTCGATGACGACGAGGCCGTGCGCGACTCATTGCAGTGGCTGCTCGAAGGCAAGGACTACCGCGTCAAGTGTTTCGATTCGGCCGAGAGTTTCCTCTCGCGGTTCGACCCGCGCGAAGTGGCCTGCCTGATCGCCGACATCCGCATGGACGGCATGAGCGGCCTCGAACTGCAAGACCGCCTGCTCGAACGCCGCTCGCCGCTGCCCGTCACCTTCATCACCGGCCACGGTGACGTGCCGATGGCCGTGACCACGATGAAAAAGGGCGCCGAAGACTTCATCGAGAAGCCCTTCAAGGAAGACGAGCTGGTCGCGCTGGTCGAGAAGATGCTCGACCGCGCGCGGGTCGACTTTTCCAAGCACCAGGAAGCCGCCAGCCGCGACGCCCTGCTGTCGCGCCTGACCACGCGCGAGGCGCAGGTGCTCGAGCGCATCGTCGCCGGCCGGCTGAACAAGCAGATCGCCGACGACCTGGGCATCAGCATCAAGACGGTCGAGGCGCACCGCGCCAACATC
>JAYVTD010000400.1:0-2107 GCA_043774765.1 Rhizobacter sp.
GGTGCGCCTGCCCGCAGAACGGAAATCGAATCAGGCATGCAGTGCTTAGTCAAGCGAAGCTGGTCAAGCCAAACGGATGACCTTGTTGCTGTCCGCCGCGAAAGTCAGCTGATGGCCGCGACGCCAGTTCGCGGTCAACGCCAACAGTAGCCATTCGACCTTGCTCGGACTGAACGGCCGGTCTTGGAGCCGACGAGCTCAACATATCGACCCAATCCGGACATCTGATTGGCGAGATGGAGCGTCTTGATGCGGTCACTCGAAGGTGCAGCCGAGGACGCGACACCACGATGGGCGCGGCGCCGTCGCGCGAGGCGGTCTTGCGCATAGGCAAGACCTGCCCGGCGGCATTGCACTGCGCCAGCGCGCTGCAGGTGGGCCTGGCGAATCTCGACGAGCATGCCGTTGCTGCGTTGGGCTTCGGGCACCTAGTGTTCGTGCGCTCGGCCCCAGCAATTTTGGGCGCACGCTCTGCGCAGGGGTTGCAGCGCATGGCCGATGCGATGCTTTTGCAGTTCAGCGCCATGATTGCTGCCACGCACCGGTGCGCGCCCGCGAGTTCGCACAGCTGGTGGTGGCACTGGCGCAGCAGTTGCCCGACAGCCCGCCGGGCACCTTTGTGGTTGCGCCCGAGCTGGTGTGGCAGGCCGCGCAATCGGCCCACCCGGCCTGGCTGGTGGCCGCATGGCTTGCGGATGAAGCGCTGAGGGCCGTTGGCACACTGCGCCGGAGGTTGAAGCACGCCACGCTGCACCGGGGCATCGCGGTGGCGGGCGCCTCAGGCCGGTGACGGCACCGAACTCGCGCGCCAAACGTGGCGCAGCGCAATGGCCGCGAGGCCGACCCCGCCCAGGCCTGCGAGCGCCGCATGCACAGCCTCCAAGGCCGCTGGGCCGAACTGATCGACCGCGACGCCAAGCAACAGGACGAACCCCGCCGTCGACAGCCACGGTGCCCACGACCTGACGGGCAGCGCAGCGCCGGGCACGTTGCCTGCGCGTGGCGCTTTCAGCATCTCGCCCCACGCCACGCTCCACGCCACGCCATGCAGCAGCGCCGCTGCCATCAGGCCCGACGCGCCGGGCAGCCACAGGGCCACGCCACCCAGAACCAGCAACAGGCCGATGGCCGCCGCGGGCCAGCGCAGCGACGGGGCCCGGCACAGCGCCAGCGCGGGCAACAGCATGGCGCCGAGGTGCGCTGCGCTTGCCGAGGAAGGTGACCACGACTGGGCACCGCACCAGTCGGCCATCACGGGCAGGCTGGCCATCATCGGGAGCATGCCCAGCGCGGCTGCTGCCTGCGGCCAGTCGGCCACGCGGCGCCATCGGGCCGGCACCGGCAGGGAAGTTGAGCAATCGAACAAGCCGCTGCGGCAAACGCTTCGGGAGGCGGCGGCACGGGGCAGCAACGTGGCCAACAGACACGCAGTCGCCGCGAGCGCCATGCCCCACTGCGCGGCCGTGTGGGGCGTGGCGCCCAGGTCACCCACGAGTACCCAGGCCAGCGCCGCCCCGGCCGCAGCAGGGCCCACAGGCGATGCTGCTGTGCCCCCGCGTGACAGGCGCAGTGCGCGCACGGTGAACGACGCTGCGACCAGCAGCGCCCCCCAGGCCATGGCGGCCAACGGCAACGCCGTGCCGGAGCGGCCGATGCCGAACATCGACCCGGCCGCGAGCACACCGAGCAACAGCAACACGGCTTGCAGGGGTCGGGCGCGCCAGTGCCATCGACCCGCCAGCGCCAGCGCCAGGCCGATGGTCAGCAACCACAGCGCCACGAGCCCCTGGCCCCCGGCGTAGCCGGGCAGGTGCTGGCGACCGAGCGTGCCCAGTGCCAGCCAACCCCCGAGCAGCAGCGCCCAGGCCAGCGCACGCGCCAGCCACAGCCGCGGCGCGGCCTGCAAACGGCTCGGCGCGCGGCCCGGTTGAATGCATGCGAGCGTGGCGGGTGAGTCGCGCATGGCTCTGCCCTCACGCCGCGCTGTAGCCATGCAGCCGGTCGCTGCCGCCGGCCGCATGCACGCTGGCATTGAACGACAGGATCACGCGGTCGAGCGCGCCGTCGTACGGCAGCGCCTGGTGCGCAAGCCACGAAGGGAACAGCA
>JAYVTD010000401.1:0-4040 GCA_043774765.1 Rhizobacter sp.
CGGCAACTCCTTGGCGAGGGTGACCATCAGCGTGCCGAACACCGGCCCCGACGAGCCGCCGATCGTCGACATGCAGGTCATGCCCATCGTGCGCAGCGCGTCGTTGAGTGTCTGGCCGGCCAGTTCGTCGAGCTTGCCCTGAATCGCCAGCGCGCCGCGCCGCATGTTCAGGCCATGGTCGCCGTCGCCGATGGCCTGGTCGAGGGCAGTTAGTTCGTCGACGTGGTCGATCAGCGTCTGCGTCACGCTGCGGATGAGTTCGGCTTGTGTCATGGGAGTCCTCGTTCTGTGTGGCTCAGCCGGGCACACGCTGGCCGTCGGCGTCGAACCACAGGGGCCGCAGCAGCTCGACCCGCACGGCGTCGCCGGGCGCGAAGCTCGCGCCGGTGGGCGCGGCGCAGATCAGCTGCTGGTCGCTGGCGTCGAGCGCGACGTGCACCAGATGTTGGTCGCTCAGCCGCTCGATGCGCTTGACGAGCGCGCCGCGGTGCTGGGCGCTCGCCAGGTCGCGGTGCAGGCGCAGGTGCTCGGCGCGCACGCCGACCGTCACCGCACGCTCGGGGGCGGCCATGCCGTTCAGCACCGCGCGCGGGAAAAGGTTGATGCGCGGCGAACCGAGCCGCGCCGCCACGTAGGCACTGACCGGCTCTTCGTAGATCTGCTGCGGCGTGCCGACCTGCACCAGCCGGCCGCGTTCGAGCACGCCGATGCGTGTGGCCATCGTCAGCGCTTCGATCTGGTCGTGCGTCACGTACAACATCGTCGCACCCAGGTCCTGCTGGATGCGCTTGAGCTCCAGCCGCAGGTCGTTGCGCAGCTTGGCGTCGAGCGACGAGAGCGGCTCGTCCATCAGGTACAGCGACGGGTCGCGCACCAGCGCGCGGCCGATCGCCACACGCTGCATCTGCCCGCCCGAGAGTTTGGTGGCCAGGTTCTGCAGCTTGTCGTCGATGCGCAGCATGCGGGCCACTTCATGGACCTTGCGCTTCACCTCGGCCTCGCTCGTCGGATGCATCGGCGAACGCAGCGGGAAGGCCAGGTTGTCGTACACGTTCAGGTGCGGGTAGAGCGAGTACTGCTGGAACACGAAAGCGACGTTGCGCAGGGCGGGCGCGAGGGCGGTCACGTCGCGCCCGCCGATGTGAACCTGGCCGGCGTCGGGTTTTTCGAGCCCGGCGACGAGCCGCAGCGTCGTCGTCTTGCCAGCACCGCTCGGGCCGAGCAGCACGAGGAATTCGCCGCTGGCGATGGCCAGATCGAGGCCGTTCACGGCCTGCACGTCGCCAAAACGTTTGCCGATGCCGGCCAGGCGCAGGTCAGCCATGCCGCGCTCCGCTGACGTGCGCGTGGTCGTCGCGGGCGGTGCGCAGCGCGCGGCCCGAAGTCTTGTCGAACAACGAGACCGCCGCCGCATCGAAGGCCAGGCCGACGTGGTCACCGCGTTTCGCCGTGCTGGCCACATCGACCTTGGCGCGCAAGGTCGCGCCCTGCGCGGTGCTCAGCGTCACGATGCGGCTGGTGCCGAGGTATTCGGTGCCGAGCACTTCGGCACGCAGCGGCGAGCTGGCTTCGAGCCGCACATGCTCGGGCCGCACACCGCAAAGCAGCGCGCGCGCCGAGACGTCTTCGCGCAGGGCGGGCACGCCGATCTGCGCCACACCGATCTGCACCGCGCTCGTGCCGGCCGCGAGAGCGGCCTCGAAGGGCAGGAAGTTCATCGACGGCGCGCCGATGAAGTCGGCCACGAACACGCTCGCCGGCCGTTCGTAGACCTCGAGCGGCGCGCCGAGCTGTTCGATCACACCCTGGTTCATGATCGCGATCGTGTCGGCCATCGCCATCGCTTCCATCTGGTCGTGGGTCACGTAGACCGTGGTCGCGTGCAGCCGGTCGTGCAGTGCGCGCAACTCCTGGCACATCACCTCGCGGAACTCGGCGTCGAGCGCGCCCAGCGGCTCGTCCATCAGGAAAGCAAGCGGCTGGCGCACGATCGCGCGGCCGAGCGCGACGCGTTGGCGGTCGCCGCTCGACAGACCCGAGACCGGCTTGTCGAGCAGCTCGGTGATGCGCAGCGTGCGCGCGGCCTGCTCGACCTGGCGCTCGATCTCGGCGCGCGGCAGGCCTTGCGACAGCAGCGGGAAGGCGATGTTGCGGCGCACGTTCATGTGCGGGTAGAGCGCGAACATCTGGAACACGAAGGCGATGTCGCGCGCCGACGCACGCTTGTAGCTCACGTCTTCATCGCCGAGGAAGATCTGGCCCGAGGTCGGCAGCTCGAGGCCCGCGATCATGCGCAAGGTGGTCGTCTTGCCGCAGCCCGAGGGCCCGAGCAGGCAGAAGAACTCGCCGTCGCGCACCGTGAAGCTCGAGTCCTTCACGGCCGTGAATTCGGCGAAGGCCTTGTGCAGTTGCTGAACGCGGATTTCGGCCATGAATTACTCGGGAAACTTCGACACGACCATGAACATCACGGTGCCGAACAAGGTGGTCACGAACGACCAGGTGAACAGGCTCATCGCGATCGGCTGAAGCATCATCACGAGGCCGAGCGTGATGACGATACAGGCGGCCATCTCCATGCGGCCGCGCCGCAGCCAGGTCGGCCACTTCTTCTTGTCGACCTTCATTTGCGCACGGCTCCGAAAGTGATCCCGCGCAGCAGGTGCTTGCGCAGCAGGATCGTGAACACGAGGATCGGGATCAGGAAGAGGGTGGTGCCAGCGGCGACGGCCGGCCAGTCCTGCCCGCCTTCGCCGATGATGATCGGGATGAACGGTGGCGCGGTCTGCGCCGAGCCCGAGGTCAACAGCACCGCGAACGCGTACTCGTTCCAGGAAATGATCAGGCAGAAAATCGCCGTCGCCACGATGCCGGTCGTCGCCTGCGGCAGCACCACCTTGCGGAAGGCCTGTAGGCGGGTGTAGCCGTCGACCATCGCGGCTTCTTCGTATTCGCGCGGGATCTCGTCGATGAAGCCCTTCAGCAGCCAGACCGCGAGCGAAACGTTGACCGCGCTGTAGAGCAGGATCATGCCCAGGCGTGTGTCGGAAAGGCCGAGCTCGCGGTACATCAGGTAGATCGGAATGGCCACCGCGATCGGCGGCATCATGCGGGTCGAGAGAATGAAGAACAGCAGGTCGTCCTTCAGCGGCACCTTGAAGCGCGAGAACGCGTAGGCCGCCATCACGCCGAAACCGACCGACAGCACGGTCGAGCCGAACGCGATGATCAGCGAGTTGACGAAACGCGGGATGTAGTTCGACGGCCCGGCGACCACCATGCTCGCGTTGCGCGCGACCTGATCGCAGGCGCCGGTGGCGGGTGGCAACGCGGCGATGTATTCCGGCGTCTGGCGCGAGCGGGTCGTGAACAGGTTGCAGTAACCCTCGATCGAGGGTGTGAACAAGACCTTCGGCGGGTAGCTGATCGAATCCGGCGGGGTCTTGAAGCCGGTCAGGATGATCCAGACCAATGGCACGATCGTGACCAGCGCGTAGAGCACGACCAAGACGCCGGCGATCCATCGCGAGCGGCCCGTCGGCTCGACGACCGAGTGTGCGGTGCTGATGCCGATGCTCATGGGCGGGCGCTCTCCGAGCCGCCGCGCCGGGCCGCCCCAAGCAAGGCTCGTCCCCTCGGGGGAACGGCCAATGTATTCATTGGACGAGGGGTTGTCATGACTATCGATTCTTCACCGCGTTGAGCGCTTTGACGTAGATGTTGGCCAGGCCGAACACCGCGACGAACAGGATGATCGCGAACGCCGACGAGTAGCCGGTGCGCCACTTCTCGAACGCTTCGCGCTTGAGCGTGATCGAGGCCAGCTCGGTGGTCGAACCCGGCCCGCCCGAGGTCAGCAGGTTGACCATGTCGAACATCTTGAAGTTCTCGATGCCGCGGAACAAGATCGCCAGCATGATGAAGGGCAACACCATCGGCAGCGTGATCGACCAGAACTGGCGCCAGGTCGACGCGCGGTCGACCTCGGCGGCTTCGTAGATGTAGTCGGGGATCGAGCGCAGCCCGGCCAGGCAGATCAG